>JAGRJL010000305.1 GCA_020442775.1 Lysobacterales bacterium
GTTGGCGGTATCGGCGATATTGCCGGTACCCATTGCGGTACAGGTGCCGCCGCCGGCGCCCACGCAGGTCCAGTTCACCGCGGTGCAGAAGGCCGGGAAGCTGTCGGTCACGCTGCTCATCGGTGCATCGGACGGACCGGCGTTGCTGACGCCGATCAACCAGGTCACCGTGCCGCCGGGGGTGGCGTTGGTTACGCCATCGTCCTTGGTCACGACCAGATCGGCCTGCGGGGTCAGGGTGTCGTCGTCGGTGGCGCTGTCGTTGGCTGGGTTGGTGTCGGTGTAACCCGCCGCCGGTGCAACCGTCGCGGTATTGCTCAGGATGCCGGTGGCCGCCGAGTCAATATCGCAGGTGGCGCTGTAGCTGACCGATCCGCCCACCGGGATGCTGATCGCATCCATGATGTTGCCGCTGCCCATCGCCGTACAGGTCGCGCCGCCGGCACCCGCACAGGTCCAGCTGACCGTGGTGCAGGCCGCCGGGAAGCTGTCGCTGACCGTGCCCATCATGTCGCTGGGCCCGCTGTTGGTGACTGCAATGGCGTAGGTCACCGGCTGGCCCGGTACCGCGCTGGCCACTCCGTCGTCCTTGGTGATGGCGAAGTCACCCTGCGGGGTCAGGTTGTCGGTGTCGGTCGCGCTGTTATTGGCCGGATTGGGATCGGTGATCGACGCAACAATGGTCGCGGTGTTCACCAAGGTGCCGGTCGCGGCCGAGTCGATATCGCAGACCGCGGTGTAGGTCACGCTGCTGCCGGCAGGCAGCGACAGGGTTTCGGCCAGATTGGCGGCGGTCATCGCGGTGTTGCCGCTAGCACCTCCCGCGGCAACGCTGGTGGTGTTGCAGCTCAGCGTGCCGGGGAAGACGTCGGTCAGCGTCACGTTGGGATCATCACTGGGACCCGGATTGCTGACCACGATGGTGTAGGTGCTTTGCAGACCCGGAATCGCGTCGGTCAGGCCGTCGTCCTTGGTCACCGACAGATCGGCCACCGGTACCAGGGTGTCGGAGTCGGTCGCGCTGTTGTCCGCCGGGTTGAGTTCCATCACGCCGGGGCCGATGGCGATGGTGGCGGTGTTGTCCAGCGTGCCAGTCGCCGCCGAGTCGACGTTGCAGGTGGCGGTGTAGGTCACGCTGGCGCCAGCCGGTAGATCGACGGTGTCGTTGATGTTGCCCGCGCCCGCCGCGGTGCAGGTGCCGCCGCCAGCGCCCACGCAGGTCCAGGTCACCGTGGTGCAGGCCGCGGGGAAGGTATCGGTGACGGTGTTGCCGCTGACCGGAGTCATCCCGTTGTTGCTGGCGGTGATTGTGTACACCGTGCTGTTGCCCGGATTCACGCTGGTCGCGCCGTTGGTCTTGGTAATCGCCAGATCGGTGAACAGGGTCGGCCCGAGGACGAAGTCATTGCCGTCGCCACCGAGGTAGTCGAAGTCAAACTGCTCGGCGCCCAGCACGATGCTGGCGGGCGGCGAGGGCGGGACCGCGTTGGCGAAGTTGCCCGAAATCGGGTCAGCCATGTCATTGTTGATGATGACGAAGGTGTCGCCGTCATTGAAAGTGGTGGTCGCGCCGCCGGTCAGGTTCACACCGGGAACGCCCAGGGCCATGCCGACCATGCCGGTGACCGCGAGCTGATCGTGACCGCCGCCGGCGCCGAGCGCGTTGATGCCGATGTTGAACAGCGATCCGGCGCTGAAGCCGGCATCGCCGATGATGGTCAGAATGCCGGTGTCGTTGGGGGCCGCCGCAATTGGGCCCGGCGCCAGGGTGCCGCCGACGATGAGATTGCGTTGGATGCTGCCCGATCCACCCAGCAACGCGGGCGCATTGACCGTGAATTGACCGCCGGCACCGCTGATCGTGCCGTCCACGACCGTGCTGCCGGTAAACAGGGTGGTCACGCCGCTGTAGGTGCTGTTGGTGCCGGTCGCAAAGGTGGCGACGCCGGCCGGGCGCAGCAGCAGATCGAATGCGCCGGTGAGACCACCGGTCTGCACGTCGATGTTCCCCGTGGTTTCCAGATCCACCGTAGCCGTGGAAATGACCGACCCGTTGGTGGTCACGCTGGCGGTGCTGCGGGTGAGGATGCCGCTGTAGCCGCCGCCGGTGATCGAGATGGCGCCGGCACCATTGCCTTCCAGCCCCACGCCTACCGCGGTGGACGCCACGTTGGTCAAGTCAGCGGTTCCGCCGTTGGCCGCGAAGATGCCCTGCAGGTCATTGCCGGTCAGCGCGGTCCCGTTCGCGCTCAACATGCCGCCGTTGACGTGGATACCGCCACCGTTGCCCGCCGCGCCGTTGGCGACGTTGTTGTTAATCGAACCATTGATCAAGTTCAAGGTGCCGCCGTTGTTGAAGATGCCGCCGCCGCCATCATCGGCCGCCGGTCCCTGCGCCGTGTTGCCGGAAATGCTGACGTTGGTGACGGTCATGGTGCCGCTGCCGTTCCACAGGCCGCCGCCTTCCAGAGCGGCGACGTTCATGCTCACGGCGCCGCCGGTAATCATCGTGTCGCCGGCGCCGGTGACGTGGAGGCCGCCGCCGTTGCCGGGACTGCTACCTGTGGAATTGCCGCTCAGGGTGGTATTGGTGATGTTCAGACCCAATCCGGCACCCGAGTTGTCCTCGATGCCGCCGCCCGCGCGTGAGGCCTGATTACCGGTGATGGTGCTGTCACTGATGGTGACGCTGCCGCCCGCATCATTGAGCACGCCGCCGCCGCTGCCCGCCGTGCCATCGGCATCGTTGTTGGTGATCGTGGCACTCATGACGTTGACGATGCCGCCGGCGTTGAAGATGCCGCCGCCGCCGTTGTCGGCCGCTGCGCCGCTGGCGATGTTGCCGTCGATCGAGGTTCCGTCGACGGTCATGGTGCCGCTGCCGTTCCACAGGCCGCCACCTTCGGATCCCGCGCTGTTCGCCCCAACGATGCCGTTGGTGATGCTCACATCACCCGCGCCAGTCACATGCAGCCCACCGCCATTGCCCGGATTGGTCAGAGCACCGTTGCTGCTCAGGCTGACGTTGGTCAGGATCACTCCAAGGCCAGCACCCGAATTGTCCTCGATGCCGCCGCCTGCACGTGCGGCGTCATTGCCGGCCACGATGGTGCCGTTGAGGGTCAGCACGCCGCCGGTGTTGTTGAAGATTCCGCCGCCGCTGCCCGAGCCGACAGTTGCGGTGTTGTCGGTGACCGCCACCGAATTGCCCAGGTTCATGGCGAAGCCGTCGTTGTAGATGCCGCCGCCGCCCTGGGTGGCTGCGGTGCCATTGGCGGCGTTGCCGTCGAAGCTGACTTCCGCCAGCGACAGGGTGCCAGGGCCGGATCGCTGATAGAGACCACCTCCACGGCGCCGCGCGATGTTGCTGCTGACGTCAACCGTTGTCAGGTTCAGCGTGCCGGAGCTACCGCCCAAGTCGCCATTGAAGATGCCGCCACCGTCGACTGCGGAGTTGCCGCTGATGGTGGAGTTGCTTACGGTGACAATACCCGCTCCGAAGTTGTTGATCCCGCCGCCGTTGCCGTCTGAGTCATTGACCGAATCGGCGACGTTATTGCTGATCGTCGAGTTGCTCACGGTCAGGGTGCCGCCACGTTCATCGATACTGATGCCGCCACCGTGGGCCCCGGCCATGTTGCCGTCGATCAGCGAGTTGTTGAGGATGTTGGCGACGCGCAGGCTGTTGACGATCTGAATCGCGCCGCCGATGCTGGCAGCGGTGTTGCCGGTGATCGTGCCGCCATCGATGAGCAGATTGCGCCCGTCGTGGAGAAAGCCCCCGCCGCCGGAGGCGGTGGTGTTGTTAGTCACGCTGCCGAAGATGTTGGTGGTGGTGTTGCCGTTGAAATAGAAGCCACCGCCGCCGCCGGCAATGGCATCGTTGCTGTTGATCACCGAATCGGCCGAAAGGGTGAAGGTGCCGGAATCCTGGTAAACGCCGCCACCGAAGTTGGCCTGATTGTCGAACACGTTGGTGGCGCCCGTCAGGTTAACAGTGCCGTTTTCGAAGTGGATGCCGCCGCCGCGCAGACCGCCCGTGTTGTTGCCGATATTGGTCAAGCTGATGTCGAGGGTCCCGGCGAACATCGCAATACCGCCGCCGTAGCCGAAGGCCGTATTGCTGTTGACCGTCCCGGTCTGACCGGCCACACCATCAATGGTGACCGGACCGCCGACGCTGAGGATGCCGCCGCCATGACCAGCGCCGTTGGCGCCGGTGGTCATGTTGCCGTTGACGCTGATCGGGCCGGCGCCGGAGTTGAGATCCAGGGTGCCGCCGTTGTTGAAAATGCCGCCGCCGCCGTTGCCCTGGGCAGTGTTGTTGTTCACCTGCGTAACGTTCACGACCAGCGTGCCGGTGGCCGAGTTCCACAGGCCGCCGCCCTCGTTGGCGGCCGTGTTGCCGGAGACGATCGAGTTGAAAATGGTCACCGAGGCGCCGCCGGTGATGTGCAGTCCGCCGCCGTTGCCGCCGGTACCAGGTACACCGCCCACGCCCAGCGCCTGGTTCATCCGGATCCCAGTGCCGCCGCCGGAGATGTTGGCGGTGCCGGTGACGATCTCGATGCCGCCGCCGGCGCGATGGGCGATGTTGCGGTCGATGGCGGTCCCGGACTGCACCGTCAGGGTACCGTCGGCGATGAAGATGCCACCGCCGGAGCCAGCATTGCCGGTGGCATCGTTATCCACAACCTGGGTGCTGCCGCTCAGGGTGGTGGCGCCGGCCAGTTGATAAATGCCGCCGCCGCCATCGGTACTGGCCGCTGCGCCGAGCGAGCTGTTGTTCTGAACGATGCTGCCGGAAAGACTCAGCGTGCCGCCCTCGTTCAGTATGCCGCCGCCTCGCCCGCCGGATAAGGCCACCGCGCCGCTGCTGCCGTCATCCACAGCCGTGCCGCCGCTGACGGTGACGCCATTGAGGTTGAACGTGACCCCAGGGAATACGTGGAAGATGCGATCGACCGCCGACTGGGAGATGAAGGTCGTGGCCGCGCCGGCACCCTGGATGGTGACGCTAAAGCCGGCTTCGAACAGATCCAGGTCGCCTTGGGCGCCACCGTTCTCCTGGCCAGCGCCATTGGCGATGGTCAGGGAGTAGGTGCCGGCCGCGAGGTTGATGGTGTCGCTCTCACCGTTGCTGTTGGCTGCCAGCAGCGTATCGCGCAGGCTGCCCGCGGCACCATCGGCCGGACCGGGGGTGATGTTAAAGACCGCCGCGTTGGCGGTACTGGCAAGAAGTGTCGACATCGCGCACGCAGCAATCGCCGCACGGGCAGGCATGGCCAGATTTCGGAAATAGGTCACCGGATTCCCCAGGGTGGCTGGATGGATATTCAGCGAATTCTAACGGCCATTGCCTGCAGGGGAAACTTTTGCACGGCCATTTGTCGTTTCTGGCCCAAGAATTGACCGCCGACACGGTCTGTTTGCTCAAGATTGTTCACCTGGCGGGTGCACTCTTGCCATTCGAAGCCAGCTTTGGATCAGCCATCCGTCCGCAGATTCAACGCAACGCGCCCTTGGGCGCCGTTGCCTCAGCACCCTTTGGGTTAGGCTTTGGCGCTGCATTCTAGCCCGCATTATTCATGAATGTTCGTTGCGAGGGTTTTGCAGGCGCGCTCTGGTGCGGTTCGCGGACGGGAGATCGGTGAAGGCGTACTCGACAGTACGTCGAGTCGATCGGATGGAGCAAACCCCACCAGAGCGCGTCTGCGGAAGCCGCAGTCGAAGGTTCATGAATAATGCGGGCTAGTGTGGTGAACCGCAGTTCCTTGAACGCACCGCGCTAGTGAGCCAATCCCCTGATTGCTGCGTTGCTCGTCGTCGCCCTAGCGGTGCCAAGCCTCCTTCTCTCGCCTTGCCTCAGGGAAAATCCATCGAAACCTTGTTCAACCAACTTACGGTTCACCACACTAGGGAGTCTTTCATGCGCCGCCATCAATCCGTGCTTTTCGGACTATGGTTTTCGCTGCTGCCAGGCGTTGCCGCGGCGCAAGCGAACTGGGATCAGCAGGCAATGCCATTGGCCAATCTGGGCCGGTTTAGCCCCGCAGCAATTGATGGTGTCGCGGTGCGACTGACTGGAGGTCCTCCTGAACGAGCAGGACGATGGCAGCTTCCTCCGTTTGCCGGCGGCTTGCGGGAGTGGGAGACCAAACAGCTGCACGGGTCTGTCGACGCCGATTTTCGTTGGCATGGAGTCGCCCTGGGGGAGCCCGATGCTCAGGCCGTTATCGTCCGCCGCGGCCGTGCGCTGAGCGGCATGATCTCCACGCCGGAGGGCGTATTCGAGCTGATCCCGGCGGCGGACGGTAACTATCTGGTGAAGCTCGACAGCAGTCGCTTCCCAGCCTGTGCCGGGGGCGTTGAGGCGGAATCCGGAGGGGAAGCGGCCTCGAATACGTCGGCACCGGTGCCGGAGGGATCCACCGTAATCATCGATGTCCTGGTGGTGTACACGCCCGAGGCCCGCGATGGCGCCGGCGGGGTCAATCAGATCGAAGCGGTGGCCCAGGCGGCGGTGGACAACGCCAATCTCTCCTTCAGCAATGCGCAGTCCACCCCGCGCTTGCGCCTGGTGGATGCGCGCCTGGCCAACTACAACGACACCGGGGTCAGTTCAAACGACCTCAGCTGGGTACGCAATGACCCCGAAGTTGCCGCCTGGCGCAATGAGGTAGGCGCAGACATGGTCGGGCTGATCACCAATGATCTGGACGCCTGCGGTCGCGGCTACGTGATGCGTAATCCTGGACCCGGTTTTGCCGGCAGTGCCTTCCAGGTGACCGCGCGCGGCTGCGCGGTTGGCAATCTGAGCTACGCCCACGAGCATGGCCACAACATGGGCATGGAACACGATCCGGCCAACGGCACCTCACCCGGCAGCGCTTCCTACCCCTTCGCCTTCGGACACTTCGTCAGCGGCAGCTATCGAACAGTGATGAGCTACAGCAGTGAATGCACCGGCGGCTGCACCCGGCGGCCGTATTTTTCCAATCCTGAGGTGATTTTCATGGGCGTGCCTACCGGCATCGCCGATGAGCGCAACAATGCGCAGACCGGGATCAATGTGGCCGCAATCGTTGCCGCCTTCAGACCCGATGCCGGATTGCTGTTCGACGATGGATTCGAGTAGCGCGGGCCTCCGCCACCGGCTCACTCGCGGAGGGCAGGCCTGATTCGGGCCGTTCAATCAGCCCAGAAGACGATCCGCAGGTCCAGGCCGCCCTCATTTGATCGCGCCAGCAGGCCATTGGTGTCGAAATGGGCGAAGCGCTGCTCGTGGTCGGCGAGCTGGAAGCGGTGCGCTTCCGCCACCGTCCACCAGGAAGGGCGGTTTGGCTCGATCCCGTGGTGATCAATGAAAGCACGCAGCGCATCGCTGATATCCGCGGGCAGGTCGCGTTCGCCAGACGCCTCGTAGTAGACCGCAAAATTGAAGCTCCCCCAGCTGCGCGGTGCGATGTTCAGCGGCACCAGGTGCCCCTCGAACCCGTCGTCCGCGGCCAGCCGATCGGCCAGCAGCCAGCCGCCGCTCCCTCGCCGCTCCAGGTAGGCGTAGACACAAATGCTCATCGGCGTCGCAGCCATGGGGTGCTTGCAGCGAGGCACTGCTCGCCGGTGCTGCGCAATGGATCGCGCTGCCACGGCCTTCGGGCAGCTGCCCCAGATGCCGAGTGAAGCGTCCGGGCGAGCCTCACTCGGGAATCGCCAGGGCCTTGACCTCGGCCAGCACCGCGGCCTCGCGCTGCTCGGTATTCGCGATCAGCGCCTGAAAGCGTGGATCATCCCGAAGCGCCGCCCAGATCAGTTCCTGACGCAGGGCAGCAGCGCTGATGCTGTTGCGTTCCAGCCACTGCGGCAGTCTCGCCAGCAGCGGTTCGGGATCGCCGCGAAACAGGCTCATGTGGGCGCGATAAAAGCCGATCCGGCTGGCCGACATGCCGTTCGCCTCCAGCTTGTCCAGTTCCACATCAATGGCCGCGGCAAGATCGCTGGTCGCCTGCTCGTCGCCGCGTAGCTGATAGGCGCTGAGCAGGGCGGCGACGTTGTCATTCAGATCGTCAGGCAGCGGGCGACCAGGATGCCAGCCGGCGTCGCTGAGGATGGCTCCGCAGGCTTCGATGATGCCCTCGATACGGCCAATGCGCGCGCTTGCGCCGCAGTTGATTCGGGCAAATCCGTGCTTCTGAGTAGTGTCTTGCGCCCACGCTGCGCGGTGCCGTTCCATCTGCTCGAAATCGCCCTTGGCCTGCGCGACCTGCATCGGCCAGGTCGCCAGCACCGGATTGTCCGCAGGCACATGTTCGATTTGCTGCTGCGCCCGATCAATATCTCCGGCACTGACCAACGCCATCGCCAGCGAAGTCCGCATCAGCGCCGAGTCCGGCTGTAGCCTGACTGCGGCGATCGCGTAGCGGACCGCATCCACCAGCCGGTTGTGGGCCAGCGCATCTTCGCTGAGCGAATACTGCACCAGGCTGTCATCGGCATGGTCGGTAGCCATCTGTCTGGCCAGCTGGTCGGCCTCGGCGTCGTTGCCGGTGGAACGCAACAGGCCCAGCAGCACGCGCTTGCCGGTGGTGTAGTTGGGGTCGACTTCCAGACAAGCCTTGAGCGCGGCCTCGGCTTCCTTGAAGCGCCCGGTGTTCTGGTAGCGCAGCGCCAGCCAGTGATAGGCCGGGCTGTAGGAGGGGTTCAGCTCGATCGCCCGCTTGAAGGCCGCGACGGCGCCTTCGTGGTCGCCCTTGTCACCCAGTACGAAGCCCTTCGAGGCTTGCGCCTCAGCCAGATCGGGATTCAAGTCGATCGCGCGCTGCATCATCGGCTCGGCCAGGCGCAGGGCCTCGCTCTGATCGAGGCTGGCGTAGCTGGCCTGCAGCAGGTAGCTGTCGGAAAGGCCGCTGAATGCCGCGGCGTAGTTGGGATCGAGCGCAATCGCCTGACGGAAATCGACGATCGCCTGTGCCAGACCGTCCACGGTGCGCTTGTTCATCGCAAAGCGCCCGCGCAAATAGGCCTCGAAGGCGGCGACGTTGGCAGTTTGCGGCGGCTGCGTGACCACTTCGCCCAGTTCGCTGCCGCTGCCGGCGAAAGTGCTGCGCAGGGCGGCGGCGATGGCCTTGGAGATCTCGTCCTGGACCGCAAATATGTCAGCCAGGTCGCGATCGAAGGTCTCCGACCACAGATGGAAGCCGTCTTCGGCGCGGATCAGCTGCGCCGTAACCCGCACCCGCTGGCCGAACTTTCGAACGCTGCCCTCCAGCACGGTGGCAACCCCCAGGGCGCGGCCGATATCGCGGATGTCCAGATTCTGTCCGCGGTACTGGAACGACGAGGTGCGCGCGGTGACCCGCAGACCGTCGATCTTGACCAGCACGTTCAGCAATTCCTCGGCCAGGCCATCACCGAAATACTCGTTGGCAGGATCGTCAGAGAGGTTGGCAAAGGGCAGCACCGCGATTGAGTCGAGCGGTTGGTCACTGGCGAAAGTTGCCGACTGCTCCTGCTGCAGGCGGTCCCAGCCCAGCCAGACCACCGCCACGCCCAGCACCGCAATGATCACGAATTCGATCAGTCGGCCGCGGCCCTGACCCTGCAACTCCCCGCTGGCGAGCTTGGCCCGCTCAGGCGTGCGGACGATGCCGCCGCGGGTGAAGTCGAAGATCCAGGCGCCGATCAGGCAGAAGGGAAAGCCGGCCAGCGCGCAGATGATGATGGTGGTGACGATCCACTCGGGCAGCCCCAGCGCCGGCAGGATGGTGGCCGAAGACTCGATGATGGCCCACGCCACCACTGCGTACAGGGCCGCAGCTCGCATCACCCCGCGCCGACGAAGTTCGTCCAAAAACGCGCTCAATCCACCTGCTCCGCTCAACTCCAAGTCTCGAAGGTTACGCCAAAGTGGTCAGCGTATCCTTGGTCCAAAGCCCGTCGCGGCACCCCGAGGCGGCGCACGGGTGACGCATCCGCGGTGTCGCGGTACTCATGAGCGGCTGAAGATCAGACTGCAGCAGGTGACCGCCCCTTCTGCCTTCTGCAGTTCGGATACGTCGACCAGACGCAGGTTGATCCCGGCGTCCTGCAGACGCTGGGCCGTGCGCGGGAAGCCCGCGGGGTAGATCAGCCGGTCGCCGATGCGCACCGTGTTGGCGGCGTGTGCCTCTTGCGGATCGACCTCGATCTGGCGATAGGCGGCGAAAGCCTCGCGGTCCACGCACGCGGGGTTGATCAGGACCGTATCGTCGCGCACTGCGGTCACCGCTGATTTCAGATGAAGGCAGTCGCGGATCGCCACCGCGGTGACCACGTAGCCTTCGGCGGCCACCAGCTGCCGCAGCTGCTCGATCGCCTCGGGATTGCTTCTGGCCGACAGCCCCACGTAGATTTGATTACCGATTCTCAGGACATCGCCGCCGTCGAGCGTGCCCGGTGCCTGAATACTCACGATCGGGCGAAATGTTCGCAATGCGGCCTCGATCGTGGGCGACTCGGGGCGACGACTGGGTGCGCCGGGACGCGTCATGATCGCCAGATGATCCAGCACCAGTGCCACATCCTCGACAAAGACCGCGTCGGGTTGGGCGTCCAGCGCCGGCAGTTCGAGCAGCTCACAGCCGAGTTCGCCCAGGGCCCGGCAGTAATCCTGGTGCTGCGCGGTGGCCAGCGCCAGGTCAATTGCCTGAGGATCAACGAAGGACAGCTGGCACTGGGCCAGCGTGGCGCTGGGCGCGCGGGTGATGGCGATGGTGCTCAAAGCAGCGATTCCAGATCCGGGCTCCGCGCATGTTGCCGCGTTGGCCGCGTGGGGACCAGATCCTGGACCGGAATGTCGCCCCAGGCGGCGCGCGGATGGTGCTCGGGCCGACCAAAAGACCTGATTCTGTTAAGAGTTGTGATTCCTCCGCGCGCAGCCCTCGTGGCGGCTACTCCCTTTACGAACGGCGGTGTAGTGTCGGTGCGACAGGGGGAAGATGTGCAGAGCTTCATTGACAAGCTCAGGCCGCGACAGCCCGCGCGCGAGCCGGGCCCGGTCAGTGCGGCCTTCTGTTGGCGACTCGCTACCCAGGCGCTAGACCTGGAGAGTTTCGTTGCGCTGGTCGCCAGGCACGCGTGCGAACACTGCGCCTGTAGCGGTGCCGAACTGAGATTGGGCACGCCGGTGAGCCAGTCGGCGATAGTGGACGGTAGTCACCTGGTGCTGCTGCTGGGCAACGGCCGAGGCTCACTGAGATTGCAATTCGCAGGGTCGGCGGAGCTGCAGCGGCTGGCGGCGGCGGATCTGGACTGGGCCTGGATCGACTACGTCGACCTGCGATTCGGCGAACTTCTTAACCAGCAATCGCTGCAGCTGGAGCTGGAGGCCACCCGCGACAACGAGCATCTGCAGCGAGCGCTCTACGAAATCGCCGATCTGGCCTTCTCCGACATCGATCTGGCGCAGATGCTGCAGCGGGTTCATCAGGTGGTCGCCAGGCTGACCTACGCGGAGAATCTCTACGTCGCGCTTTATGACGAGGGGCGTGACGTCATGTATTTCCCTTATCACGCCGACACCGACGATCCCTCGGCCGCCGATGCCGGACAGGAACTGGCGGCGGCGGACTATCCCAGCAGCCTCACATTCGCGGTGCTGCACAGCGGTCAGTCGCTGATGGGGTCCAGCGCCGGCCTGCGCGAGCAGCTGGGCCTGAGCGAAGACGAACGGCTGGGGCCCGACTGCGTGGACTGGCTGGGCGTGCCCATGCTGGAGGGCGAGCGTGTACGCGGCGCGGTGGTGATCCAGAGCTACGATGATGATCGCCGCTACAGCGCCCACGATCGCGATCTGCTCAGCTTCGTTGCCCAGCACATTCTTTCGGTGGTGACCCGCAAACAGCATCAGGACCAGCTCGAAGCCGAAGTGCAGCGGCGCACTGCCGAGCTGGGCGAGGCCAATCGTTCCCTGCGTGCCGAAGTCAACGAACGGCAGCGCGCACAGAAGCTGCAAGCCACGCTGTATCACATCGCCGAACTGGCCAGCGAACGCACCGGCATCGACGCCTTTTACGTGGGCGTGCACGAGGCGATGTCGGAGCTGCTCAACGCCAAGAATTTCTTCATCGCGCTGCTCGCCAGCGATGGTGCCCAGCTGGAGTTCCCCTACTACGTCGACGAGCACGATGAACTGATGCCGCGGCGCCTGAAGAGCAAGGGGCTGACCGAGCTGGTGCTCGACCGCAAGGCGCCGCTACTGGCCACCGAAAGCGAATTGCGGCGGCTGAGCGATAGCGGCGAAATCATCGTGTTCGGTACCCGACCCAAATGCTGGCTGGGCGTGCCGCTGATGCTCGATGAACAGGTGTTGGGCGCGATGGTGGTGCAAAGCTACATCGATGAAAGCGACTACGGCCAGATCGAGCAGGAGGTGCTGCAGTTCGCTTCCTTCCATATCGCGACAGCGCTGGAACGCAAGCAGACCCAGGAACGGCTGCGTCTGGCGCATGTCGAGCTGGAGCGTCGGGTGGAGCAGCGCACCGAGGCACTGCGTCTGGTCAACCAGGATTTGCGCGATGAGATCGTGGTGCGTGAGCGGATCGAATCGCAGCTCAAGCACGAGGCCTTTCATGATGCGTTGACCGGGTTGCCGAATCGTGCCTCATTGTTGGCCAGGCTGAGTGACTTGCTGCGCCGCTTCCGGAAGCATCCGGACGCGCTGTTTGCGGTGCTGTTTCTCGATCTGGATCGCTTCAAGGTGGTCAACGATTCAGTCGGTCACCTGCTCGGCGATGAGCTGCTGATCGAGGCCGGGCGCCGCTTGGCGGCCTGCGTGCGCGATCCCGACTCGGTGGCCCGACTGGGTGGCGATGAATTCACCATTCTGCTCGAGCGAATCGACAGCGTCGATGACGCCTGCGCGGTGGCCCGGCGCGTACTTGACGCCTTCCACGACCCGATCCGGCTTGAGGACAAGGAAATCTACACGTCGGCCAGCATCGGAATTGCCCTCGCGCACCCGCGCTACAGCCTGCCGGAGGAACTGCTGCGCGACGCCGATGTGGCGATGTACCGGGCCAAGACCCATGGTCGTCAGCGCTTCGAGCTATTCGATGAGCAGCTGCGGCTGGAAGCGTTGAACATGCTCGACCTGGAGAGCGATATGCGGCGGGCGCTCAAGCGCCGCGAGTTCGAGCCCTTCCTGCAGCCGATCGTGCGGCTCAACGACGGTGCCATCGTCGGTTACGAGGCGCTGTTGCGCTGGCGCCATGTCTCGCGCGGGCTGCTGCTGCCGGCCGATTTCCTCTCGGTGGCGGAAGAGTCCGGCAACGTCGAACAGATCGACTGGCAGATTTACGAGCAGGTGTTTCGCTCGATTCCGGAGCTGGGCGAGTCGCAGGCCTATGTGGGCATCAATGTGTCGGCGCGCCACTTTCGTTCGGCCAATCTCACCAAGACCCTGCTGGAGATGCTCAGGGCCTATCAGGTGCCGCCCTGGCGGGTGCGCATAGAAGTGACCGAGGGCGCCCTGCTGCACAATCCCGAGCAGGCCTGCGCCACCATGCTCTCGCTTCGCGATGCCGGGGTGCTGACTTCGCTGGACGACTTTGGCACCGGCTATTCATCACTGTCCTATCTGCATCGTTTTCCGCTGCACTCGCTCAAGATTGATCGCTCCTTCATTGCCGAACTGGGCGAGGATCTCAGCGGGAGCAGCGCCGCGGTGGTTCGTGCGATCCGGGCGCTGGCCGGATCGCTGGGGATGGAAGTCATTGCCGAAGGCGTGGAGACCGTGGTGCAGCGGGATGCGCTGCGCCGTCTGGATTGCAGTCTGGGGCAGGGGTTCCTGTTTGCGCTACCGCGGCCTGCCGAGGAGCTGTCGCAGGCATGAGGCGCCGCAACTACCTGAGGTTCATCATCGCCCATTAAGATGACGCACGCCCACTCACCGACGAGAGGTTTACCGATGAAGCAACATCAATGGCTGTTGGCTGTAATGCTGATCATCTTTAGTGCTGCGGCGGTGGCCCAGCAGGAAAAGGCCTACGCGCCTGAGGACCTGACCAGGCTCACTCAGCCGGAACAGGTGAGGGTGCTTGAGAAGCAGTACGCAGAGTTGTCCGGTGGGCGCCAGCTGCCGGAGGATCAGCTGGAGTTCTACCTCGAGCAGATTCCGCGCGGGTGGAGTTATGCACAGATCACCCAGGATATGGCCCAGTCGCTGCGCGACCGGGTGGACGGCAATACCTATCCGGACCAGCTGCCGCCGCCGACCCGCCCGGGTCGACCAGACAATGATCGTCCCGGCTGGGGAACACCTGGCTGGTCCCATCAGTTCCCCGACCGACGGCAGGGGGTTCGCTGCGCATCGGAAGATCGCCGCTACACCGAATGCGCCACCGGCTTCCGCAATCCGCCACAAATCGATCAGCAGCTGTCGTCGGCTCGCTGTGTCGAGGGACGGACCTGGGGCCACCGCCCGGGCGTGATCTGGGTTGCCGGCGGCTGTCGCGCGACTTTTGTGGAGAGTGCGCCGCAGCTGGGCGAACTGCCCGAGATTACCTGCCGCAGCACCCGCGGTTACCGCGAATGCAACGTCGCCTTCCGCGGGCCGGCTGAGCTGTTGCGTCAGATCAGCGGCAGCAGCCTGTGCGTGGAAGGCCGCACCTGGGGTCAGCGCCCGGGGCTGATCTGGGTCGATCGCGGCTGTGGCGGCATTTTCGCCGAGGGCTATCGCTCCAGCGGTGGCTACTACAATCCGGATGAGTACAACCGCCGTATCGTCGACTGTGCCAGCCTGGACGGGCATTACGCGATTTGCAGCTGGGATCCGCGCGACGGCGAGCCGGTGCTGGTGCAGCAGTTCTCTTCCCAGGCCTGCATTGAGGGCGTGACCTGGGGTCATTCGGCGCGGCGTGGACTGTGGGTGGACCGCGGCTGCCGTGGCCGCTTCGGCTCACGCCGGGATCGCTAGACCCTGTCCGACTGACCGGGGGCGCAGGCGCGCTCCCGGTCATCGCCTACTTCAGACCCGGTTCTTCCGAGCGCATGGACTCGCTGGCAAGGCCCGCGGCGGGGAGCAGCGACAGCGCGCCCAGCACCAGCGCAAAGCCGACATAGGCTGTCACCCACTGGCCAACCAGCCACTGCTGGTCGGGGTCAAGCGACCACGGCAGGTAGATCCCGCCCTGCGGCTGTACCGAATGGATCACCCCGAAAGTGGTCAGCGCAGCCGCAACCAGCAGGCAGCCGACAGCGCGCCGCATCTGCCGGTCGATCATCGCCACCAGCATCGTCGCCCACAACATCGAGGTGATGATGAAGCCGTTGCCCAGCATCACGATCAGCATCATTTCCGATATTCCGTGGCTGCGCTCGGCCAGCAGCGCGCTGAACTGATCGGGAGGAACAACCGTCGGGTTGCTCAGCTTGATCAGCAGCAGGTAGGCGATCGCCGGCAGGAATGCCAGCACCACTGCCGGGGCGTGTTTCCTGGGGGTGGCCTCGAAGGCCTGCACGCTGATATCGATCGCCACATAGATGATGATTGGCGCCAGCACTGCCAGCGGCAGCATCTCGACCATGCCGGCGACGACCCCGAGAATGCCGCCGAAGCCCACAAACAACCCGGTCAACAGGGTGTAGCCGCTGCGCGCGCCCATGTGCTTGTAGGCGGGTTGACCGATGTACGGCGTGGTCTGCGCGACTCCGCCGCAGAGTCCGGCCACCAGCGTGGAAAGGGCCTCAGTGAGCAGTATGTCGCGGGTGCGGTAGTCGTCGCCGGCAGCGCGGGCGCTTTCGCTGACGTTGATCCCGCCCACCACCATCAGCAGGCCGAAAGGCAGCACCAGCGGCAGATAGCGCAGCAGGTCATCCAGACCGTTGAGGAATGCCAGGGTCGGCCAGGGGAATGCCGGCCTGAGGGTTGGCAGTGCGGGCGGGTGATAGCCCGATCCCAGCAATCCGCCAGCGCCGAGGCCGTAGTACAGGGTGATCCCGACCACAAAGGCGAACAGCACGCCGGGTAGCCGGAAGGGAATCGGCCCCTTGGCAATCAACGCATAGAGCAGCAAACCCAGAGTGATCCAGCCCACCAGCGGAACCCGCATCGCCACCAGCAGCGGCAACGTACCCATCAGCATCAGCGCGATTCCGGCAATCGAGCCCAGCAGGCCCGCGCGCGGGACCGCCCGGGTGACCGCGTCACCGAAGAAGGACAGCACCAGCTTCAGCAAACCCATTGCCACCATCGCCGCCATCCCCAGCTGCCAGGTACGAATCGCCGCACCGTGTTCGTCCATCCCCGACTGCCTGAAGCCGACAAAGGCCGGTCCGAGCACCAGCAGCGCCAGCCCGATGGTGGTCGGCGCATCCAGACCCAGCGGCATTGCGGTGACGTCGCTGCGACCGCTGCGCGCGGCCAGATTGCGCGCCATCTTCGTGTAGATCAGATTGCCGACCAGCACCCCGAGCGCGGTCCCGGGAAACATCCGGGTGAAGATCACCTCGGCCGGGAAGCCGAAGATGCCGATCAGCGCGGTGGCCAGGAAGCCGAGAATCGACAGATTGTCGACCACCAGACCGAAGAAGCCGTTGACGTCACCGGGGGCGATCCATGGCAGGCGCTGGTTGGACATCGCGGCGGGGCCTTTGTGATCGCGCGGGAGTGGCGAGAGTGCCACAAGGCGGAGGGCCCAGGGCCCAGGGCAGGAGGGCCCAGGGCTCAGTTGAGCAGAAGGTTCAGGGCAGAGGGAGAGAGGGCCCAGGGCTCAGCGCCCAGAAAAGCTCGGTCCGCGCGGTGCGTTATCGGCTTCGACCGGGCAGCCAGCTCGCGCGCGGTCCGCTGCGGCCCAGATGGGCTTCGGGCTCGGCCGGCAGCGAGCCGGTGCGCAGCAATCGGGTCCGGGCGCGCCATTCGTCGCCGCTGGTCATGCTGATCAGCGCCTTGAACTCGCCGCCCACCTGTGCGGCGATCGGCAGACCGTCGCGCAGCAGGATCCGCTGCCCGGCGGTGTTGCCGATGCGCTCGCCGCCGAGCACGCTGCCGATCAGGTTGAGCGGGTCGGCGGCGCTGAGACAGATCTCCAGACCATCCAGACTGGCCTTGCGCATGCTGCGCAGCTGGCCAACTGCTTCCGGCAGCGCGAACTGCTCGCCGGTGAGTCCGGCGATAAAGCGTCCGCCGCGCAGCTCGCCGCGCGCTTCCAGGCGCTGGCAGGCGCGCGAGAGCTCGCGCCAGGGCGGCATCCACGGCGCCTCGCGCCGCATCAGCTGCCAGCACAACACGCCATAGCGGCGCAGCAGCAGTCGGACCAGTTGCTCCAGCTGTTCGGGTTCCGGGGATGATGGTTGGGTGCTGCGTCGGGTCAGGGTCCAGCGGCCGGCGCTATGCAGTCCTGACCATGGCTGACTGATCCGTCGTCCGCGACTGGCTTTGGCGCGCTTGGCAGCCGGCATCAGCAGTGCGCGCAGGCCGGCGTAGCTGTCGCAGTGTGCGCGCCCACTGGCCACCAGTTCGCCCAGGGCCTCTTCCACTTCGGCCGCCAGCAGACCGCTGCTGTCGGCGACCTCGTCGAAGAACAATGCGCCGTGATCGGCCAGCGTCGCGGCGACCCGCTCGGCGCGGCTGCTGCCGGTGGATTCATTGGAATCGGCGCGCAAGCCATTCCACAGGCTCAAGTGACGGCGCTGCAGCAGCACGATGGGCGTCGAACGCACCGGCCCCGAACCGCTGCCGTTGCCGCTGGGTGCAAAGCTGCGCAATCGCGACCACAGCACCCGCCCGGCCAGACACAGATCATCCAGCCAACCGGGCTCATAGTCGCTCAGCCGCGCTGGAAGGATCTCGCTTTCCCAGGCCCCGGCAGGCGCCTCAAAGCCCTCCAGCTGGGCCAGGATTGCGGCCAGCGCATCGGGCCCCGAAGCGCGCTCGGCGCCCACCCGCTGCCATTGCAGGGCGAAGCGCAGGTAGTCGCGCGGCTCCACCGGCTCGATTTCCCGACGGAGGCGCTTGATGGTGTAGCGGTGGATCCGCGCCAGCAGGTGGCGCTCGCACCATTGCTCTCCGGTTGGCAGCGCCACGCTGAACTGGCCGCGCATGACGAAGCCCTCGGTCTCCAGGGCGGTCAGCGCGATCTCTACTTCGCTGCGCTCCACGCCCAAATCAGCGGCCAGCTGCGCCGCCAGGATCGGTCCGCTGGCGCCCATTCTGGCGCGGATGATCTCGACCATGGCCGCAGCGCGATCGGCCGCTGCCTCGGCATCGCGCGGCGCACTGATTGCCGGCTCCAGCGTGAAATTCGGGAACAGCTGTGCGAACTGGGGCAGGCGTTCCGCAGTCACCCAGATCGACGGGCCGCCCGCACGGCTGAGGATTGCTGCCCGACGGTTCTGCGCCAGACTGCGCAAATATTCGCCCCAGCCCGATTGCGACTCGACTTCCGTTGTCCCCAGCCAGCCCAGATTGAACAGGGCGTCATGCATCTCATCGGGATCGCGAACCAGCGGCCAGGCCTCCTCGCGCACCCCGCTGATCGCCGATTCGTCGAGGGTGGCGTAGTCGCTGGCCTCCTGCGGATTCCAGCGTCGCGACTGCACTGCCTGGGTACGGCGTTCCTCCAGCGGGGCGTCGTCGAGAAAGCTGTAGGGTCGTGCACTGAGGATCTCCGCCGCCATCGGCGAGGGCGAGGTGAGTTCACGGCATTCGATGCGGATCTGGCCCTGTTCCAGCCGCTGCAGCAGCCGGGTCAGTCCGCCCAGATCCATTGCCTCGTGAAGACAGTCAAAGAGGGTTTGCTGGACCAGCGGATGGTCGGGAATCTCGCGCTCGCCGGCCAGGTTCTCGGCGCAGGCGATCTGGTCGGGGAACACCGCCGCGACCAGGTCTTCCGCGCGCATTCTCTGCAGCGGCGCCGGCACCTTCTTGCCGCCATTCATCCGCGGCAAAGCCAGCGCGGTGGTCGCATTCCAGCGCCAGCGTACCTCGAACATCGGCGCATCGAGCAGGGCCTGGGTGAGCACCCCCTCGACGCTGGCCGAGTGCAGATAGCGGGTCACGTCTTCCAGCGGGAAGCTGTGACTGGTGGACAGCGAGATGACGATCGCGTCTTCGCTGGCGGCAGCCTGCAATTCAAAGTTGAAGCGGCGGCAGAAGCGCTTGCGCAGGGCCAGCCCCCAGGCCCGGTTGAGGCGGCTGCCGTAGGGCGAATGGATCACCAGCTGGGTGCCGCCGGACTCGTCGAAGAAGCGCTCCATCACCAGCGCATCCTGGGTCGGCAGCAGCCCCAGCGCCTGGAAGCTGCTGCTGAGGTAACTGCCCAGCTGGATCGCTGCCTCTATCGACAGCCGCACCCGATCGCGCAGCCAGCGCTGCAGCGCTGCCTCTCCACCCGCCTCCAGCTGCGCCTGCGCATCGGCGCGCAGCCGCGCAATCGCATTCGACAGCACGTCGCTTCGGCCGGGCGCCTCGCCCAGCCAGAAGGGCACGCTGGGCGGTAGCCCGGCCGCGCTTTCCACCCGCAGCTTGCCCTGTTCAACGCGCAGCACCCGGTAGCTGGTGTTGCCCAGCTGAAAGATGTCCCCTGCCATCGATTCAACCGCGAAATCCTCGTGCACGCTGCCGACGATCAGCGCCTCGGGCTCCATCACCACCTGATAGTCGGCGTTGTCCGGGATTGCGCCGCCGGAGCTGATTGCGGTCAGCCGCGCGCCGCGGCGGGCGCGCAGTTCGCCGTTGACCGCGTCACGATGAATATAGGCTGCGCGCGGCCCGCGCCGCGGGGTGAAGCCGGCGCTGAGCATCTTCAGCACCGCCTCGAACTGGGTGCGCTGTAGCCGGGCGTAGGGCCAGGCCTGGCAAAGCATCTGGTAGAGCGCGTCTTCGCTGCAGTCCTGGGCGGCAACCTCGGCCACCATCTGCTGGGCCAGCACGTCTAGCGCCGGATCGATCAGCTGCAGCTGGTCCAGCTCACCGCGCTGCACGCAGTCCAGCAGCGCGGCGCACTCGACCAGATCGTCGCGCGAAAGCGGAAACAGTCGGCCTTTGGGAGTGGCGCCGATGGCGTGGCCGGAGCGCCCAATCCGCTGCAGAAAGGCCGAAATGGCGTGCGGTGAACCCAGCTGACAGACCAGGTTCACATCGCCAATGTCGATGCCCAGCTCCAGCGAGGCGGTCGCCACCAGCACCTTGAGCTGACCGGCCTTGAGCCGCTGTTCGGCGTCCAGCCGCCGTTCCTTGGACAGGCTGCCGTGATGGGCGGCGACCAGTTCGCGACCCATGCGCTCGCTCAGATGCCGCGAAACCCGCTCGACCAGGCGTCGGGTGTTGACGAACACCAGAGTGGTGGCGTGCTCGCCGGCGAGCGCCGTGAGGCGATCGTAGATTTCTTCCCAGGCCGGGTTGGACATCACCGGGGCAAGCGGCTGCGCGCACAGTTCCAGGGCCAGGTCGCGCTCGCGCACGTGGCCGCTGTCGACAATTTCGGCATCCGGCTCACCTCTGTCGTCCACCGCGCCACTGCCGACCAGAAAACGGGCGACCTCGGCGATCGGGCTCTGGGTGGCGGACAGCCCAATGCGCAGCAGGCGGCGCTGACAAAGCGCCTCCAGCCGGGCCAGCGACAGCGCCAGATGCGCACCGCGCTTGTTGCTCACCAGCGCATGGATTTCATCGATGATCACGCTGCGCACGCTAGCAAGCACCCGCCGGCCGGAGACCGAGCCGAGCAGCACGTAGAGCGATTCCGGGGTGGTCACCAGTATCTGCGGCGGCCGTTTGGCCATCGCGGTACGCTCGGACTGCGGGGTGTCGCCGGTGCGCACCATCGAGCGCAGCTGCACCTCGCCCAACCCGTGTGCGCGCAGCCGTTCGGCGATGCCCTCCAGCGGCTCGGTCAGGTTCAGGTGGATGTCGTTGGACAAGGCCTTCAGCGGCGAGACGTAGAGCACCGCGGTCTGCTCGCCAAGCTCCCCCTCCGCCGCTTCGCGTACCAGCCCGTCAATCGCGTGCAGAAAGGCCGCCAGGGTCTTGCCGGAGCCAGTCGGCGCCGCAACGAGTGTGTGGCGGCCGCTGGCAATCGCCTTCCACGCGGCGAGCTGCGCCTCGGTGGGTGCATCAAAGCGGCTGCGGAACCAGTCGGCGACCGCGGGGTGGAAGTGGGCGAGCGACATGGTTGAGATTATGCGCCGAAGGAACTCGACCGGCGTGCTCTTGGTGACACCGGTGTGTCATCTTGGTGGTTCAGTCCATGCAGTTCCGGGTGTTTTCCCGCAGTGGCGCTGATTTGCGTGGTCCCACATGCTGCTCTAGCTTCGTTCGAAGCGGTCAGTCTTCCGCGCACTTCAAGAGGGCCTCAGCATGATTCGAAAGTTCCTGATGGGTTTCATGTTTGGAGTGGGGGCGACGCTTGCGCTTATCCTGATGCTGACGATCAGCGGCAACTTCTATATCAGCATTCCCTTCTCATCGGCCGATGCTGACCAAGATCCGGTGATCTGCGGCAAGATTAGCGAGATCCGCTTCCTTCGTCCTGTCGCCCCAAAAGGTTGATGACTCGACCTCCGATCACGAGTTGTCGGTGGAACAGCAGATCGAGCAGGCCAGCGCAATGGTATTGACCTTCTCACCGTGAAACTCGCACTGATCACCGGTGGCTCCAAGGGCCTGGGCGCTGCCCTGGTGCAGTGGCATCTGGACCAGGGCTGGACGGTGCGTGAGTACTCACGGTCGGGCCAGGGCGATGTGCACGTACCCTGCGATTTCTCTGCACAGGACGCCGGCGCGGCCGTACTGGAGGGGTCCTTCGCCGAGCTGGCGCAGCACCCCTGGGACGTGCTGCGTCTGATCAACAATGCCGGCACGCTGGACCCGATCGGGCCGCTGACCGATAGCGAACCGTCGCAGTGGCGCGCACATCTGCAGATCAATGTCGCCGCCTGTGTTACCGCTACCGGTCTGTTCCTGAAGCATTTTTCGCTGTCCCAAGCGCCCCAAACGGTGGTCAATATCTCCTCGGGCGCGGCTGTCACGCCCTACCACGGCTGGTCGCTGTACTGCGCCAGCAAGGCGGCGCTGGAGGCCTTCACCCGCTGCGTCGCGCTGGAGCAGGCGGCAGCGCCGGCACCCACCACCGTCGTCGCGATTCGGCCCGGGGTGATCGAGACCGGGATGCAGGCGGCGATCCGGGCCCAGGATTCGGCGCACTTTGCGCAGGTGGAGAAGTTTCGAAAGCTCAGTGCGGAGGGATTGCTGCAATCGCCCGCCGAGGCCGCACAGCGAGTCTGCGGGCTGCTGGCGCGCGGCGTGCGCAGCGGCGAGGTGTACGACGTTCGCGATCTAGGCTAGAGCGCAATGCCGCTAGCTGGCTGACGCGGGAGTCCGCTTGCGTGTTCCGAAACAAGTCGCGATGCTGGCGGGGTCGAGTTCTCCTACGGTGGGCAAGCGATGCGATTGTTTCTGGTCCTGGCGCTGGTTGCGTTGCTGGCGGGCTCTCCAGCGGTTGCATCGGACTCGGCGGCCGAGGCCGCCAGTGACGCGCTGCTGCGTGAAATCGAGCATACCGGGCGAATGATCTTTCAGCATGACCGCGCCGCGGCGATCGCCGAGAGAAAGCTCAGGGACGATCGCCGATTCAAGCGTGACCGCCGAGTTCGTGGCTGGCTCACGGAAGCCACCGAGAACGACGAAACCAGGGTCCTCTTCGTCGGCGGCAAGGCAAATCAGCCTCTGGAATTGCTTTACCAGGTAACCGTGAAACAGGACGGCAGCATCCCCAGTGCACCCCGGCGATTCAACCAGGGGACCCTGGCTTCGGCGCAGCAAGATGCCGCCTTTGCGGCGCGAACCCGCGCACTTGCGGGCGTGGACACCAGTTGTGCGAAGACCTATCGCGCGGTCGTGATGCCCCGGAACGACTCCGGCTGGGCGGTTTATCTGTTGCCCAAACCACGCAATAGCAGCACCTATCCCATCGGAGGCAGTTTCCGCGTCGAATATGCCGCCGATGGAGAAACCGAGCTCAGTTCGCGCGGTTACGCCAAGACCTGCGTCGACCTGAGTGATGGCGTAAATATGGTTTCGTTCATGATCTCGCACTTGCTCGACCCTCAGCCAACGCCGATTCATGTGTACGCGAATCTGCTGGCCGGCAAGGCGATCTATGTGGTCACCACTGACAACGGCGTTCTTTGGTCCGTCAAGGAAGGCAGCATCGAGTTCATGAGCACGATCGAGAAGGAATCGTCGAAGGCAGAGGCCGACCCAGAGACGGGGGGCGCCGACCAGTGACTGGGCGCGTACTGGCCGGCCTGTTCGGCGCCATGATCTTTGCCCTGATGTTCCCATTGGGTTATTGGGTGGCCTCGGACGGCGAGTCCTTCCAGAGTCTGGATGCGCTGTGGTGGCAGGTCGGCATTGGCGCCGGCATCGGATTCGGTCTGGGCTTTGTGTTCCCAAGGATCTTCGCCTTCCTGTTCGAAGCCATCATTGCAGTCTCTCGCGACTCCTCGGGGATCTAGGGACTCACTGAACAATTCCCGCGGCCGCGACGGCACCTCCATGTCTTGCCAAAGAAATGGGTTCGCCAACAAGGCGGGCGTCGCGGGTCATAGTAGGCGCTCTGAGCAAGACGTCCAACGCAGCTGGCGGGCCCCCTTC
>JAGRJL010000019.1 GCA_020442775.1 Lysobacterales bacterium
GCCTCGGAGCGCTGACCGGCATTGCCCTCGGCAATCACCTCTTCGAGCATGCTGCGGGCGCCATCCGGGTCACCCATGTCGATGTAGGCACGGGCCAGGTCCAGCTTGGTACCGACCGCATCGCTGTCGCCCATGGCGCCCAGATCGAGCTCCAGGTCGAAGCCGTCATCATCCGCGTCTGCCGGTTCTTCGGATTGATCGGCGGCTTCGGACATGTCGTCATCGAGATCGCTGACGCTCTCGGCGACGTCCTCACCCAGATCGAAGCTGAGTTCTTCTTCCTTGTTCTGCTCGTCGAAGCTCACCACATCGGGCGCCTTCACTTCGGAGTCATTGAAGTCGAAGTCCAGCGGAGGCAGATCAAGTTCAAACTTCTCCTCTTCCTCTGGCGCAGCAGACGGGGCCTCGTCGACCACCGCGGGTTCCGGCTCCGGCTCCGGCTCGGGGGTCGCTTCCTCGCGGGGCTGCAGCGGCGCCATGGTCTGCGTGGGAGAGTCAAAATCGAACTCAAAATCGAAGTCGTCACCGCCGCTGGTGGCCGCCGGAGCTGCGGGCTCCGCAGGCTGACTCATGCTGGCGTCCACCTCGATCTCCAGATCTTCCACCGCATCCGACTTGGCCGGCGCCGGGGCAGGCTCATCGAAGCTGTCGAAGCTGAGCGTGTCATCTTCGGCAGCAGGTGCGGGCTGCTCCTGGGTCGGCGCCTGTTCGGTCTCGGTCGCATCGAAGCTGCCGAAGTCATGCGGCTCGGCAAACAGCGGATTGCCCGGCAGCAAACCCTCGCCCAGGGAACGCGCTTCGCGCCACTCGGGTCCGTGCTGATCCTGGACGTGTACGAGCATTGCCTCGGCGGCCTGCTCGAAGGCATCCGACTCGCCGCGGCCATAGTGGAAGCGGAGCAGATCCAGGTGCGCATCCAGGTTGCTGGGATCGTCCGAAATCCGGCTGCGCAGATCGAACAGCGGATCGGCACCGGCATGATCGTCGTCGTGGTCGTCGTGACCACCGGCGGCCGGAATACCGAAATCCACTGCGGAGTCATGATCGTCCGCGCCTGCGTCGAAGTGGGCCTCCTTCTTGCGACGGGTCGCGAAGAAGGCCAACAGCGCCAGAACTGCGGCGCCTGCGCCACCGAGAATGTAATAGTTCTCCCACCAAGCCTTCGCCGGGGGCGGGGGCTCGACGGGTTGGGGAGTGGCAGCAACCGGATCGGAAACCGGCTGAGTGACCGCGGGGGGCGTGGTCGGATCATCCGCCGCCATCGCCGAATCGTCGCTCGTCGGCATGCCATCATCAACGACGTCGTCGGTGACATCATCGGCGGCCAGCGGGTCCACGCCATCATCCGTCGGCGTGTCGGTGCTTCCCCAGATGTCTGCACTGGTGACAGAGCCATCGTCGGCAGGCGGGGTGTCGTCTGCGCTGACGGTGCTGCTGTCGTCCACCGCCACATCGTCGGCCGGCACATCGTCCATCGGGGTAGCACTGTCGTCGCTGGGCGGGGGCGCTGCGGCCGCGATGGCCGCCGCCTCTGCTTCCTTGGCTTCCAGAGCGGCGATTCGCTTCTTCAGCGCAGCAAGTTCGTTGTCGCGCAGGGACAGCAGTCGCTCCTGGTCGGTCTTGATCTTTTCCAGGTCAGCTACCCGGGAGCGCAGTTCGGACGCTTCCTGACGCGCACTGACCAGATCTTCTTCGGCCCGCGCCAGATCTGCGCGCACTTCGGCAACCGCGCTGGAACTCGCGTTCATCCCGCCGCTGCCGGGTCGATCGGCGCCGCCCTGATCGCCTGTGGATGCCCGTGGGGGCACCAGTTCCAGACGCGAGTCGGCGCTGCTACCGGGACGCCCGGCCGAAGCCGCGCGCAGGCTGCTCGAGCCCGCGTCGGCCACCGAGGTGGTCCGTCCAGCGGCACGCTCCTGATAGCCGCGCCAGATTTCGTTCTGCTCGGCCATCGCCAGCTTGGCCTCGGCCGCGCTGATCGCATTGACCTCGGCCGGCGACGGAATTCTGAGGACCGCGCCGCGCTTGAGCGCGTTGACGTTGTCCTCATAGAAAGCATCCGGATTGAGCTTGAGCAGCGTCAACAGGAGCTTGTTCATGTCTTCTACGCCCTCTGGCTTGGTCGCCAGAGCGACTTCCCAAAGGGTTTCACCACTGCTGACCGGGCCGTAGTCTCCGGGCGCGGCCGCGGGTGCGGGTGTTGGAGCAGGCGCGGGCGTCGGAGCCGGCGCTGCCGCAACCGGCGCGGGGGTCGGCGTCGGTGCCGGAGGCGGGGCCGCCTGGGCGGCCGGTGCCGGCGTCACTGCCGGTGCCGGGGTCGTCGGTTCGGGCTTGACCGGTCGCAACGGTTCGGGTTTGGGTGCCGGCTCCACTCGCGGGGCAGGCGCACTGGCGGTTCCGGTGCGGCTGCGGGCCGAAGCCATCACCGGCGGATCGAGCAACACGGTGTATTCGCGCAGCAAGCGGCCCTTGGACCAGTTCACGTCGAGCAGGAAGCTCAGGTAGGGCTCACGCACCGGTTCGGTCGACGTCACCTTGATCACGGTATCGCCGCGACTGTTCTCGGTAACCTCGAACTCCAGCGGGACCGCGATTCGCGAGCGGTCGATGCCCACTCGGGCGAAATCTTCCGCCTTGGCCAGATCCACTGCCAGTTCCGACGCTTCCCCAGCGCTGGCCTGGATCACCTGGATCTCGGCATTCAACGGCTGATTGAGCCCGGACTTGACGTCAATCGCGCCCAAACCCAGCGCGTGAGCCAGGCCGGGAATCAACATCAACCCACCGGCGAGCACTGTCTTTCGTGTTGCTTTCATTCGGCATCCCCCAGGACTAGTACTCGTCTACGCCGGACGAGCGGACATAGCCTTTCCTAGAAACGACCTTATAAGGCTACGCTAACTATAGATCACAAATAGTGTTCGACCAATAGTTCCGCGATTTGAATTGCGTTAAGTGCGGCTCCTTTCCGGATATTGTCGGCAACAATCCACATAGACAGCCCCTTTGGGTGGGACAAATCCTCGCGAATTCGTCCGACATAGACCGGGTCTGCGCCCGCCGCATGGGTGACCGGGGTCGGATAACCGCCCGGTTCGCGATCATCCACCAACTCTACACCGGGTGCCTGCGCCAGCAACTGGCGGACCTGGTCGGCAGAAATTGCATCGCGGGTTTCCAGATGAACCGCCTCAGCATGGCCGTAGAAAACCGGTACCCGCACCGCGGTGGCGTTGACCCGGATCTGCGGATCGAGAATCTTCTGAGTCTCCCAGACCATTTTCATTTCTTCGCGGGTGTAGCCGTTGTCTTCAAAACGGTCGATCTGGGGAATCACGTTGAAGGCAATCTGGACCGGGAACCGTTCGCACTGCGGAGTCTGGAAGTTGAGCAACGCTGCGGTTTGTCGACCCAGTTCCTCCATGGCAGAACGCCCCGCGCCGGAGACCGACTGGTAGGTGGCCACATTGATCCGCTCGATCCCCGCCTGGCGGTGAATTGGCGCCAGCGCCACCAGCATCTGCATGGTCGAACAGTTCGGGTTGGCAATGATCCGACCCTCACTGGCCTGGGCGATGGCTTCCGGATTGACTTCGGCGACCACCAGCGGAATCCCCTCGACGTAACGGAACTCACTGGAGTTATCGACCACATAGCAACCGGCCGCAGCCGCGCGGGGGGCGTACTTGGCCGACGTTGATCCGCCAGCGGAAAACAGGGCGATATCGGTACCGGCGAAGTCGTATTGATCCAGGTCCTGCACCACCAGCTTGCGCCGGCCGTACTCGACTTCGCTGCCCGCGCTGCGCTCGCTGGCCAGCGCCACCACGCTACGCGCCGGAAACCGCCGCTCGGCGAGAATCTCCAGCAGCGCTGCACCGACCGCACCGGTCGCACCCACCACCGCCACCTTGAACTTTCTGTCGCTTCCTTGCGCACTACTCATGGATTTGCTGCCATCTTGAGAACGGAAAACGGATAGGCCGACTTCAACCGGCCTTGTCATGACCCTCTGACGCCAGTACCGGACCGGGATCGACCACGTCGGCATTCTGCGCACGATGACGCAAGACCTGGTCGGCCAGCACCAGCGCCATCATCGCTTCGGCAATCGGAATCGCGCGGATTCCCACGCAGGGATCGTGACGACCTTTGGTGACCACTTCCACCGGCTCTCCATGCACATCGAGGGTGTTGCCCGGGATCAGAATGCTGGAGGTGGGCTTGAGCGCTATCCTGGCCACCACCGGCTGACCGCTGGATATGCCGCCGAGAATGCCGCCGGCGTGATTGCTGGCGAAGCCGTCGCGGCTGATCTGGTCTCTATGCTGGCTGCCGCGCTGTTCGACCACCGCCAGGCCGTCGCCGATTTCCACTGCCTTGACCGCGTTAATGCTCATCAGCGCCGCCGCCAGCTCGGCATCCAGCTTGCCGTAGACCGGCTCACCCAGACCCACCGGGACCGGCGCCGCCTCCACCTCGACCAGGGCGCCAATGGAGTCACCGGACTTGCGCAAACCATCGAGGAAGGCCTCCAGCTGCTCCAGCGAGGAAGGCTCCGGCCAGAACAGCGGAGTCGATTCGACAAAATCCCAGTCGGTCTGCGCCGCCCGGATCGGACCTACCTGGCGCAGACAGGCGCGCACGCGGGTGCCGTACTGGCGTTCCAGAAAGCGTTTGGCGATCACTCCCGCCGCCACCCGCACGGTAGTCTCGCGTGCCGACGATCGACCGCCGCCGCGGGGATCACGGTGACCGTATTTTCGCCAGTAGGTAAAGTCTGCATGACCCGGCCGGAAGCGCTCGGCAATCGCGCCGTAGTCCTTGCTGCGGGCGTCGGTGTTGCGGATCAGCAGTGCGATCGGGGTGCCGGTGGTCAGGCCCTGATAGACCCCCGAAAGGATCTCCACGCGGTCCTCTTCGCGGCGCTGCGAGGTGTGCCGGGTGCGCCCGGTCGCCCTTCGTGCCAGATCGTGATCAAAATCATCCTCGGCCAGCGGAATGCCTGGCGGGCAGCCGTCGATCACGCAGCCAATCGCGGGGCCGTGACTTTCACCGAAGGTGGTGACCGCCAGCGACTGGCCGAAGGTGTTACCGGCCATCGGTGTGGCTCCCCAGCCCGCGCCCGGCGCACAACTCAGCGGCGGCCGCTGCGACCGCCCGCACTTCCTCGGCCTGCAGCATCACCACCCCGTCACCGCCGTGTTCGAATTCAGGCCAGTGCCCGCCCAGCTGCGGCAGGGCAGCAACCAGCGCCTCGGCGGTCGCCCCTACCTCCAGCACCAGCATCCCGCTCGGGCTCAGGAATCGAGCGCAGTCAGCCAGGATCCGCAGCGGCAGATCCAGCCCGTCCGCACCCGAGCGCAGCGCCAGCGCGGGCTCGTGACCGAATTCCGGCGGCAACGCGTCGACCTCGGCATCCGGCACATAGGGCGGATTGCTCAGGATCAGGTCGTAGCACTGGCCTTCCAGCGCCGCGAAGAGATCGCTGCGGACGCAGCTGACCCGGTCCTCGACGCCGTGGTCGGCAATATTGCTGGCCGCCACTTCGAGTGCGACGTCGCTGATGTCGACCAGATCCACCATGCTGTCGGGAAATTGATGAGCGCTGGCGATACCGATGCAGCCGCTGCCGCAGCACAGGTCCAGAATCCGCGCGGGGTCCTCGCTAAGCCAGGGGCTGAACTCGGCCTGGATCAGCTCGGCGATCGGCGAGCGCGGAATCAACACACCCGGGCGCACCTGATAAGGCGCACCCGCGAACCAGGCCTCGCCCACCAGATAGGCGGTAGGGATGCGCTGTTCGACCCGCTGCTCGATCCGCTGCAGCAGCACAATCCGCTCCTCGGCGGTCAGCTGCGAGGCGGCATAGGCCGGTGGCAGGTCCGGAGGCAGGTGGAGACTGCGCAGGATCAGAAAACAGGCTTCGTCCAGCGTCGAGTCAAAGCCCTGACCCAGCGAGACCCCCGCCCGATTGGCCTGGGAGGTGGCGTAGCGGATGAAATCACAGATGCTTTGCAGCTCAGCGGGCAAGTCCGGGGCGTCCTGCGGTCATGGGGCGCCGATTATGCGCACAGCCCCCGGCGGCGACCAAGGGGGCCGGCACAGATGCCCGCAATTGGCCAGCTGACCGGCCACCCGGCGCCAGCCCGACCCGTTCTTCGAGGGAACGAGTCAGGCGCGCGGCCTCGCTCAGAGGATCCGGCAGGCGTCGTCGAAATCAAATCGTGGGCTGCGCGGATGCAGGCGGCTGCGGTCACCGTAGCCCAGATTGACCAGGAAGTTGCTCTTCCACGGGGTGCCGGCGAAGAACTCCTGGTCCACCTTTTCATTATCGAAACCGCTCATCGGACCACAGTCCAGACCCAGCGCGCGCGCCGCCAGGATCAGGTAGGCGCCCTGCAGGGTGCCGTTGCGGAAACCACCGGACTGGATCTTTTCCGGCATCCCGGCGAACCAGCTGCGCGCATCGGCATGCGGATAGAGCCGCGGCAGATGCTCATAAAACTCGAAGTCGGTGGCCACGATGGCGGTCACCGGCGCGCTCATGGTCTGACGCACGTTGCCCTCATCCAGACAGGGTTTGAGCCTGGCCTTGGCCGCCTCGCTGCGCACGAACACAAACCGCCCCGGGGAACAATTGGCGCTGGTGGGCGGCATCCGCACCTGGGTGTAGAGCTGATGCAGCAGTTCGTCGCTGACCGGCTGATCGATCCAGTAACTGAAGGTGCGCGCATTCTGAAAGAGCAGATCGAGACCATCCTGATCCAGTGCCATGGGAACTCCAGTGAAAATCAATGATCGGCCCATAATAGCGGTCCTTGAGCGGACGGAGTGTGCACAGGCGGTGATCGCGGGCCCTGAACAATGCTGGATCGTGACCGACGGCGCCGCCGGCAACCTGCGCCAGGCCAGCGCGCTGGCCAAGACGCTGGGGCTGTCGTCCGAGCGCCATGACGTGGCTCTGCGACTGCCCTGGCGCTGGCTGGCACCGCACTGGATCCGGGGAAGCAGCGCAGCCCTGGACCAGCCATTGACCGCGCCCTGGCCACGGTTGGTAATCGGCTGCGGCCGCAGCGCCGCCGTCGCCCTGGATGGGCTGCCTCCGCTCGCCCAGGGCGGCCCGCTGCGGGTGCAGATCCTCAATCCACGCTGCCCGCCGCAGCGCTTCGATCTGGTGGTTGCGCCGCAGCACGACGGTCTCGACGGCCCTGGGGTGGTCAATCTGGTCGGCAGTCTGCACGAGGTCGACCAGAGCTGGCTGGTGCAGCAGCGTCAGCGGCATCCGGAATTGATCCAGGCTGCAGGCCCCACAAGCCTGCTGCTGATCGGCGGCCCGCATCGAAAAATCGCCTTTGGCGTGCACGAGCTCAAACAGATGCTGCAGATCCTGACCCACTGGCAGCACCGCGACCAGGGCGAGCTATGGATCAGCCTGTCACGGCGTACGCCGAAGTCCTGGCGAGCGGAGATTCGGCAAGCTCTGAACGGACTGCCGCAGGCCCGCGTGTGGGGTGGACCCGAGGACGGCGAGAACCCCTATCCCGGATGGCTGGCCTGCGCACAGCGGATCATCGTCACCCCCGATTCGGCGAATATGCTCAGCGAGGCCTGCGCCACCGGCACGCCGGTACTCACCCATGCGCCGCGCGGGGTGGGCGGGCGACTGGGCAGGCTCCATCAGGCCTTGCGCGAGCGCGGCTGCCTGCGCCCGCTGAAGCTGGGCTATCAGGCCTGGGAATATCAGCCGCTGTGCGAATTGCCGGCGGTCGCGGCGCGAGTGAGCGCGTTGATGGAACGGGCCGACTGAGCCGCTGCATCGGTCAACTTTTGCGAATTCAACGGACGCCAAGGCCAGTTCCGGCGCAGGGAACGGGAGCCTGACCGGTCTCCCCTGACTTCTGGCCGTGCGAAATCACCGGTCACCCCCCTACACTGCTGCGCTTTGTCGCCCACGGACAAGCGCTTGCTGCTGGCCGAGAACAATCTCATCGCTCTGTTGTTCGGCGTCCGCCCCGATGAGCGTCGCCGACTGATCCTCGCCTCCCTGTTTTTCTTCTGCGTACTGGCCTCCTACTACCTGCTGCGGCCGATGCGCGACGCCATGGGTCTGGCCGGCGGGGTGGACAATCTGCCGTGGATGTTCATGGGCACCCTGACCGCAACCCTGCTGGTCAGTCCGCTGTTCTCCAGCGCAGTGGCGCGCTGGCCCCGACGGACCTTCGCCGCGTGGTCCTATCGAACGCTGATCGGCTGCCTCGGCATTTTCTACCTGCTCTGGACCGGCGCGCCGGAGTCCTGGCAGATCTGGATCGGTCGGGCCTTCTTCATCTGGATCAGCGTCTACGTGGTGTTTGGGGTCTCCCTGATGTGGTCGTTGATGGCCGACTGCTTTCGCCACGATCAGGCCAAACGCTTGTTTCCGTTGATCGGTGCCGGCGGCACCTTGGGCGGACTGGCTGGCAGTGCGCTGGCCGCCACCCTGTCGACCCAGCTGGGGGTCGCCGCGCTGATGCTGATCGCCGCGCTGCTGCTGGAGGCCGCAGTGCGCGCAATGAACGCGATGTCGCTGCGCGCTACCGCCGAGGAGCCTGGCCAGGCGGCGCTGGATGCGCAGCCGGTGGGCGGCGGTGCGCTGGACGGGCTGCTCGGGCTGGGCCGATCGCCCTATCTGCTGGGGATTGCCGGCTTCATGCTGCTGTTCACCATGGGCTCGACCGTTCTGTATTTGCTGCAGGCGGCGATTGTGGCCGATGCCGTTAGCGGATTACTGGAGCGGCAAACGCTGTTTGCGCAAATCGATTTCGCAGTCAACGCGATCACCCTGATCGGTCAACTGCTGCTCACCCGACACATGATCGCGCGCATCGGCGTGCGCTGGACCCTGGGACTGCTGCCGCTGCTGAGCATCGCCGGCTTTCTCTGCCTCGCGGTGGCGCCCACCCTGGCGGTGGTGGTGGTCTTTCAGGTGATCCGCCGCGCGGGCAATTTCGCAATCGCCGGACCCACCCGCGAGTTGCTCTACATCCCCCTGAATCGTCAGGAAAAATACAAGGTCAAGAATGTCATCGACACCTTCGTGTTCCGGGCCGGCGACCAGATCGGTGCCAGCACCCAGGCATTGCTGACCACCCTCGGTGCCGGTCTGTCTGCTCTGGCAGTCATGGCCGTGCCGCTATCGGCACTTTGGCTGGCGCTTGCCCTGTGGCTGGGCAGCCGCCACCGACGCCTGACCGCCAGTGCTACCACCTCAGCCCAACCAGGAGCAGCCCATGTCCACCACTCGTCGTGAACTCATTCAACTTGCCGCCCTTGCCGGCGGTGCTGCTGCCCTGGGCATGGGAAAGGCACGGGCTGCACCTTCCAAGCCGCTCAAGATTCTGATCTTGGGCGGCACCGGCTTTACCGGCCCGCATCAGGTGCGCTACGCGCTCTCCCGTGGCCATCAGGTGACCCTGTTCAACCGCGGGCGCAAGTCCCTGGAGTGGCCTGGCGAAGTCGAACAGCTGACCGGTGACCGGGCGCTGAGCGATCTGAAGGCGCTCAAGGGCCGTCGCTGGGACGTCTGCATCGACAACCCCACCAGCCTGCCGATGTGGGTGCGCGACGCCGGCGAAGTGCTCAAGGATCAGGTCGACCAATACGTGTTCATCTCGACCATCTCGGTGTTCGAGCAGACCGATCAGCCGGGCCAGGACGAGACCGCCGCGACCGCGAAATACGAGGGCCCCGATCCCTACGCCGAGACCATGGAGACTTTGCGCGCCAACATGGCGCTCTACGGACCGCTGAAGGCACGCTCGGAGGAAGAGGCGCGTACCCAGTTCGGCGACAAGGCCAGCATTATTCGCCCTGGCCTGATCGTGGGCCCGGGCGACCAGACTGATCGCTTCAGCTACTGGCCGCTGCGCCTGCGTCGAGGCGGCGAAGTGCTGGCCCCAGGCGACGGCAGCGATCCGGTGCAGTTCATTGACGCGCGAGATCTGGCCGAATGGACCATCCGGATGGTCGAAAACCGCGTTTTCGGCACCTTCAACGCGACCGGACCGGACTACGAAATGAGCACCGCAGCGATGCTCTACGGGATTCGCGCCAGCACCACCGCCGGGGCCAAGCTGACCTGGGTACCGACCGAGTTTCTGGCCGAACAGCAGGTCGCGCCCTGGGGTGACATGCCGGTGTGGGTGCCGGGCAGCGGCGAGAGTGCCGGCTTTGCCCGGATCAGCATCGCCAGGGCGCTGGCCCAGGGCCTGAGCTTCCGCTCGCTGGCAACCACGGTCAGCGACACCTTTGCCTGGTACGACAGCCAGCCCGAGGAGCGCCGAGCACAGGTCCGCAGCGGCATCAGCGCCGAACGCGAGCAGGAAGTGCTGGCGGCGTGGAAGGCGAAGGGATAGGGGCTAGGCCCAGGGCACAGGGAAAAGGGCCCAGCGGCTTCATCCCAGTTCGAACCGGTTCGAACTGGGCCCGATTTCGCTCCGTCGCAATGCTGGGAAGGCTATTCGCCGCCTCGACCTGCTTTCCCTGGGCCCTGGGCCCTCTACCCTGGGCCCTTTGCCCTAAGCCCTGGGCCCTGCTCGTCAAACCTCGTACTCGTCCAGCTTCTTGCGCACCAGCCGGTTGCGCAGCTGGACGTAGTGCGGGAGTCCGTCGCGGTACTCGGGATAGGCTTCGCCCTGGATCAGCGGCTCCAGGTAATGGCGTGCCTTGTTGCTGATCCCGTAGCCGTCCTCGCGAAAGAACTCCGGTGGCACGGTCTTTTCGTGATTGGCGACCAGTGACAGCGGGGCTTCGACGATCTCCCAGCGATAGGGGCGATTGGCGCGCCGCTTGATCACCGGCATCACCCCGCTCTTGCCGGCCAGGGCGTATTTCACCGCGGCCTCGCCGACTGCCCAGGCGTGGTAATAGTCAGTTGCCGAGGCGATATGACGGGCCGAGCGCTGCAGGTAGTCGGCCACCGCATAGTGGACCTTGAAGCCCAGCTCATCCTTGACCAGAGCGGCAATCGCCGCACCGGCGCCACCCAGCTGCGAATGACCGAATGCATCGACGGTGCCGCCATCGGCGAGGAACTGACCATCGGGCTTGCGCACGCCTTCCGAGACCACCACCGTGCACCAGCCCACGGTCTCGACGGTCTCGCGCACCCGGTTGAGGAAATCGACCTGATCCAGCGGCCGCTCCGGAAACAGGATCAGATGCGGTGGATCGGCGTGAGTGCGGCCGGCCAGACCCGCCGCGGCAGCGATCCAGCCGGCGTGTCTGCCCATCACCTCCAGCACGAAGACCTTGGTCGAGGACTCGGCCATGGCGGCGACATCGAAGCTGGCCTCCAGGGTAGAGATCGCCACATATTTGGCGACTGAGCCGAAGCCCGGGCAGCAGTCGGTGACTGCCAAGTCATTGTCGATGGTCTTGGGAACGCCGATCACGCCCATCTGGTAGCCCAGCTGCTCGGCCACCTGCGAGATCTTCAGTGAAGTGTCGGCCGAGTCATTGCCCCCGTTGTAGAGCAGCCAGCGTACATCGTGGGCGCGACAGACTTCGATCAGGCGCTGATAGTGGGCGCGATCGGCTTCCAGACTCTTGAGCTTGAAGCGGCAGGAACCGAAGGCGCCCCCGGGCGTGTGGCGGAGCCCCTTGAGCGCGCGCCAGTCCTCGGCATAGGTGTCGATCAGTTCCTCGCGCAGGGCCCCGACGACCCCGTTGCGGGCGGCCAGGACCTTGCCAATCCGTCCCTTGTGCTTGCGAGCGGTGTCGATCACCGCGGCGGCGGTGGCGTTGATGACGGCGGTGACGCCGCCCGATTGTGCGTAAAGCAAGTTGCCGTTCATGAGAATCCTTCTCCTATTTCGACGGCGCCTGGCCACCCTTGGCCAGCGCCGGGAGGATGCCCAGGGGACATCGTCACGCCACCCCGGCAAACTGGTTTGACTTCGATTCGACCTCCGGCTAGCGTACCGGGTCTTTCGGCCTCTGTGATCCTCTTTCGATGCGGATAGTCCTGCTCGGTGCGCCCGGTTCGGGCAAGGGTACCCAAGCTGCCTTGCTCAAGGAGCGACTGGCAATTCCCCATATTTCGACCGGTGAGCTGCTGCGCGCTGCGGTCAAGGCCAACAGCCCCTTGGGCCAGCAGGCCAAGGCAGTGATGGAGCGCGGCGAGCTGGTTTCCGATGCCATCGTCCTGGGCATGCTCGAGGAGCGGCTGAATCAGGCCGACGCCGCTGCTGGCTTCATTCTGGACGGCTACCCGCGCAATCCGGCGCAGTGTGACGCGCTCGATCAGCTGCTGGAGCGGCTGAACCAGCCGGTCGACCGGGCGGTGCAGCTGGACGTGAGCGAAGAGATGCTGCTGCAGCGACTGGTCAAACGCGGCGCCGACCAGGGACGCGCCGACGACAGCCCGGAGGCGGTGCGCACCCGGCTGGGGGTCTATCGCGACCAGACCGCGCCGGTGATCGACCACTTCGCCGCGCAGGGACGACTGACCCGGGTCGCCGGCGAAGGCACGGTGGAAGAGATCGCAGAGCGTATCGTCGCCAGCCTGCGCCAATAGTCTCGCCGTCGATCAGTCGCGATCGATGAGCGAGCAGGAACCTACCGGGGCACCGCCACCCCCAGCGCCGTTACTGGCGTCGCTGCTGCAGCTGATGAGGCTGCGCGGCTCGCCGGCGGACTTGCCAGATTCGATCATTGTGCTGGGCTGGCTGGTGGCGCTGGATGCGCTGGCCAGTGGCTACCTGATGGGGCTGATCGCACCCGAGCAGGCGGTCTTGCCGCCCTTGCTGCTGAGCCTGACTCTGCACCTGCTGCTGCCCTGGCTGTTGCTGCGTCAGCTGGGCATGGCACATCGCTACGTGCAGACCGCGATCGCCTACACCGGGGTGGACACCCTGTTGACTGCACTGATCGCGGTTGCCGGCAGCCTCGACAGCGGTCTGTTTACGACTACCGAACCGGTCGGTGAACTGGCCGTAGTGCTGAGTCTGGTTGTCAGCGTCACCTTCATATGGCAGGTGATTGCCATCGGCCACATTTACCGCTGCGCGCTCATCCTGCATCTGATCGGCGGCGTCCTGGTCACCCTCGGTCTGATGATCTCCCAGGCCTACCTGGGCAACTGGATCCTGGGAGCCTGACTTGAGCGATCTGCATATCCTCGGCATCTGCGGCACCTTCATGGGTGGCCTCGCAGCGCTGGCCCGCGAGCAGGGCCTCAGCGTCAGTGGATCGGACAGCGGGGTTTTCCCGCCGATGAGCACCCAGCTGGAGGCGCTGCAGATCCAGCTGCAGGAAGGCTATGACCCGGCCCACCTCAACCCACCGCCCGGCGAAGTGCTGATCGGCAATGCGCTGTCGCGCGGCAACCCGGCGGTGGAGGCGGTGCTGAATCAGGGCCTGCGCTATCGCTCCGGGCCGCAGTGGCTGGCGGAAACGGTGCTGGCCAATCGCTGCACCATTGGCGTGGCCGGCACCCACGGCAAGACCACCACCACCGCCATCGTCGCCTTTCTGCTCGAACGGCTGGGCGCTGATCCCGGCTTTCTGATTGGCGGCGTGGCCCACGACTTCCCTCGTTCGGCACGGCTGGGCAGCGGCGAGTGCTTCGTGGTCGAAGCCGATGAATACGACAGCGCCTTCTTCGACAAGCGCTCCAAGTTTGTGCACTACCGCCCGCAGATCGCGATCCTCAACAATCTGGAGTTCGATCACGCCGACATCTTTGACGATCTGGCGGCGATCGAGCGCCAGTTCCACCATCTGGTCAGAACCATCCCCGGTCGCGGCCGAATCATCGTCAAGGCCGCTGATGAGGCGCTGCAGCGGGTGCTGGCCAAGGGCTGCTGGACCGCGGTCGAAAGCTTCAGCGCCGAGCCTGGCGTGGCCGCCGACTGGCAGGGCCAGAGTGACGCCGAAGGCGCCCGCTTCGCGCTGATCCACCGCGGCCAGCCGTTGGGCGAAGTGAGCTGGCAGATGCGCGGCCGTCACAACGTCAGTAACGCGGTGGCAGCGATCGCCGCAGTTGCCGCCGCAGGGCATGATCCGGTGGAGGCGCTCAAGCATCTGGCCAAATTCGGCGGAGTGCGGCGCCGCCTGGAGCATCTTGGCACAGTGCGCGGAGTCGAGGTGCTGGAGGATTTTGCCCACCACCCCACCGCGATCGCGGTCACCGTGGAGGCGGCGCGCGCCGGCGCTCATGGGCGCCTGATCGTCGCGCTGGAGCCGCGCAGCAATTCGATGCGCGCGGGCGCGCATCGCGCGGCGCTGGCGCCTTCGCTGGAGGGCGCCGATGCCGCCTTCGTGCTGGAAAGGGCCGATCTGCCCTGGGATGCCGCCGGCGCGCTGGCGTCGCTGGGCAACCGCGCCCGCTGCGTGGCCAGCGTCGATGCCCTGCTGGTGCAGCTCAGCGATTACTGCCGACCCGGTGACCGGGTGGTATTTATGAGCAACGGCAGCTTCGACAACGCGCCGCGCCGCTGGCTGGCCGGGGGCTAACCGGGCTGAATGCAGTCCAGCCGTCGTGCAGATGCCCCGATCGCGCGAGCGACGCTCTGAGACCAGTCCTGCAAAGACTGTCTGCTTCTATCGTTTAGCTTCGCTAAATCATTCACTTAGCAATCCACCGGATGATGCGCAGGCGGTCGGCACGATTGCTGCTGAAGATCGAGACCGCTACCCGCACTTTGGAGAGACCTAATGCGCAGCTTCTACCTTGTGGCGATCGCATCCCTGCTCGTGGCCAGTACCCAACTGGCGGCCGCAGACCAGACCAAGACCATCAAGAGCGCCGACGGACGCACCACGATTCTGACCTGGGGCCCGGCACACCAGCCGCCTGCCCAGGCCCAGCCGGACTTCGACCAGCTCGATCGCGATGGCGACGGCATGCTCAGCCTTGTTGAAACCGAGGCCCACCGGCTGCTGCACAGCGATTTCGACTACGCCGACCTCAATAGCGACGGGCAGCTGAGCCGAGCGGAGCTGGCGCGCTGGGTTGCGCAGCCCTGATCCCGCCTCGGCGCGCCGCCGCGCGGATCAGCCTGCGATGCTGACTCCGCGCCGGCGGGCATCGCGAAAGTGAATTTTCTTGCCCATATCCAGCTGGCCTGTCACAGCGATCAGGCCATGCTGGGCGCCTTTCTGGGTGATTTTGTTGGCCCCGAAGGCGCTCGCCACCTGGGAGCGCCGGTCGCGGAGGAGATCCAGCTTCACCGCGCGGTGGACCGCTACACCGACAGCCATCCGCTGGTGCGAGAGACCCGTCAGCTCTGTCAGCCGGCCAATCGTTTGTTCGCGCGGATCGCGCTGGATGTTTACTACGACTACTTTCTGACCAAGCACTGGCATCGCCACTGCAGCAAGTCGATCGACAGCGTGGTTGATCGCTTCTATGACACCCTCAGCCGGCGGTTCGACGCTCTGCCCGAAAAGGCCCGTCGGGTCGGCGAATCGGTGGTGTCCAGAGACTGGCTGCGCTCCTACAGCAGCCATGATCAGGTCAGCCACGCGGTGGCTAGAATTGCCCTGCGCCTGAGCCGCAAGCGGCAGCATCTGATTGATGCGATGGCCGAGCTACGAGCACAAAGTGCGCAGGTGGAAGCGGGCTTTATCGCCTTCTATCCGCAGTTGCAGAGGCACATCGGGGAAATGCGCTGGCGACAGCGTTCGCTGAAGCGTCAGCAAATCGGATGACAATCGCCTTTTCACCTGCGCACTGCCATCATCGCCAGCGTTGTTTCAGAACTGACCGATCTATGCGCGTTTGTCTGCTGCTTTGCCTGATCTCGCTGTCCTGCGGCTGTGCCAGCCTGCCCACTGATACGCCACCCGCCCCGCTGGACGCCGCCACCCGCGCTGCCGCCGATCGCGCGCTGGCGCTGGGCAAGGCGGTTTTCTACAACGACCGGCTGGCCTGGGTGGCCTCCGATATCTACCAGGCAGAGCTGGAGCGGGCCAAGGTGCCGCCGCCCAAGTCGGTGGACTGGGCGGTGACCGAGCTGGCCGACGGCGGCCACATGGTGTCTTTCCTGCTGGATCTGGAAGACGCCGGGGGATTTGTTGACGGCGAGGTGCGCTTCGCCGCCGGCGTGGACCCGGATGCCTGCATTCGCGCCACCGACGAGGATCACAAGGCCTGCGACGGCATCAGCATCGCCCGCGGGGTGCGCCCGCCGACCGCGCATGAGCGTACCTGGGCAGTTGCCCGACGCACCATGCTGGGCGACCCCGCCCTGCGCCTGTGCACCGAAGCGCCGCCCAACTTCACCGTGATCGATAGTGAGGGCGAAACCCTGGGCTACGTGCTCAGCGCGACCCTGGAGCGCAGCAAGCTGGTGATGTCCGGCCACACCCGCTACCGGCTGAGCGCCGACGGCAGCCAGATCCTTGATCGCGAACCCCTGTTCGGCACCTGCATGGTCGCCGAAAGGGAGAAGTCATCGGCCGCGGTGGCGCTGATGATGAGCTCGCAAAGCGCCGATTTGTTCAACGAGTCACACGTGTTCCTGATGCTCGACCAGCAGCAGCCGGTGTTCGTGATCGGCCGTCTGGGGCACAAGGTGCTGATCGAAACCGACCACGGCAAGCCAAGCTGGAAGACATTGGACTAGGGCTCAGGGCCCAGGGCCCAGAAAGGCACCAGCGCGCGGGGCCAGGCTCTCCTGGGCCCTGGACCCTTCTCCTCCCTGGGCCCTCGCTCCCTATGGCTGCGCTAGCTGCTCGATCCCCAGACGGGACTTTTCGGCTGCCACCATCGCGCGCACATCGGCCAGCAGCGCCTTGGCGTCATAGACGATCCCATCCTTGATGGTGTAGCGCACCCCGCCGACCCGGCCTAGTACATTGTTGTCGTCCAGTCGGATGTGGCCGGTGCCGTAAAGCACCTTGAGGTTGGCCAGCGGGTTCTCGGCCAGCACCACCAGATCGGCCAGCTTGCCCGGCTCGATCGAGCCGATGCGGTCGTCGGCATGCAGCACTTCGGCACCGTTGAGGGTCGCCGAGCGCAGCACCTCCAGCGGGTGAAAGCCGGCTTCACGCAGCAGCTCCAGCTCCTGGATGGTGCCGAAGCCATAGAGCTGATAGATGAATCCCGAATCCGAGCCCACGGTCACCCGCCCGCCGCGATTCTTGTAGTCATTGACGAAGGCCATCCAGCGCCGGTAGTTGTCGCGCCAGGCCACTTCGTCCTCGGTTCCCCAGTCGAAGAAGAAGCTGCCGTGATGTTCTCGATTGGGGGTGTAGAACCCCCACAGCGACGGCAGGGTGTATTCGTCATGCCAGTCCGCGCGGCGCGCGCGCATGAGATCGCGTGAAGCCAGATAGATGCCGAAGGTGGGGTCGATGGTGAAGTCCAGCGCCAGCAGCTCGCTGATCACCGCCTCGTAGCGATCGCTGCCCGGCGGTGCGGCCTGTGCCCACAGACGCCCGGCCTGACCGAAGCGGTCGGCCTCGTTGGCGTAGTTGTACGCCGCCGGATAATCCTGCACGGTGCGATCGTCGAACAGCGCCTCGGGCAGCCCGTACCAGTGCTCCATGGTCCCCAGACCCCAGCGCGCGGTGGTCAGCACGTTGACCCGTGAGACATCCAGCTGGGCGTGATGGCAGGCGCTGCCCATACCCTGCTTGGCCATCTCGTCAAACGCTGCCTCGAGGATGTCCGGGCGATAGCCGAAGCACTTGACCCCGACCGCGCCCTTGGCCTTCATCTCGCGGACCCACTGACGCGCCTGCTCGGGCTTGGTGAAAGGCTCCTTGCGGCCCTGGGCAAAGAACACATAGGGAAAGATCCGCGGCGCGGTGATCTGATTCTTCGCGCTGCGACCCTGCTCGCTGACGCACCAGTCGATGCCGTTGCCGCAGCCCGGGTCGCGAATGCTGGTGATCCCGTGGCCCAGCCACAGCTTGTAGACATATTCGGCCGGGGTGCCCTGCTCCTTGCCGCCAATGTGGCCGTGCAGATCGATGATTCCGGGCATCACATAGTGGCCGGTCAAATCCAGTTCGCGGCCGCCCTCACGCAGCTTGGGACGCTGCTCGGCGGCGGACGGCGCACCGGGGGCGCCAGCCGACTCGATCCGCGCGATGCGGTTGTCCTCGATCACCAGATCCATCGGTCCAATCGCTGGGCTGCCGGTGCCCGGAATCACGGTCACGCCGCGCAGGATCAGCTGGCTGTAGGGTCCCTCCCCTTCGGCCCGTGGCGGCGCAGGCGCGACATCGGGCTTGTCCGATTCCGCCCGGGCCGAGCTGGCGGCGGCCAGCGCCAGACCAATCACCCACAAAGCAAGCTGCACACGCATCGCGACCCCGTTTGATCATCAGGACGAAGCGGCGATCATACCCGGGTGACTGCGGCACCGGGCCGCCGGTCACGATTGGCTACCGCCAGCGACCCCAGGATGAGGGGACTGCGGAATCAACTTGCGCCAGCGAGGCCTCGGCAACCAGCGGCAACAACCGGTCTCCGATCTCGTAACCATCGATAACCTCCACCAGGCGGATCTCGCGGCGACCGTCATCGAACTGCACGTGGACCTCGAAACGAGAATCTGCGCGCGGGCCATGGTCGCTCTCGAGCAACGCAGACTGGTCCAGATCGGTGGGCAGCAGGTTCGTCGCCACCGGCGCTTCACCGACCTGCCCACTTATGGTGTTGGCCGGGTCGCCGGCGTTGTGGCGCTGAATGCGCACCACTTCGCCGCATTGCGGGCAGTCGGATCCTGCGTCAAGGGCGCTGGCTGACTGTGCGGCAGTGAAGGCGCAGATTCCCAAGGCGGTGATCATTCCTTGCATGGTTCGGTTGCGTTTCATCTTCAGCTCCATGGCTCAAGTGCTTGGTCTGCTTGCAGCAATCCTCATGCCAGGCGCCAGTCTCGAATAAATTCAACGGCTTGAAAGATCAGTGGTGATGAGCAGCGGGCAGATTGCAGGGCCAGTCGGCGAAGCGCACGATCGCCACAGCGAGCCTCAGGCTACAATCGTGCCAATGGAGATCACCGACCTTCCCCTGTTTCCGCTGGCCACCGTGCTGTACCCGGACGGGATCCTGAACCTGCGGATCTTTGAGGCGCGCTACCTCGATCTGGTGCGGGAATGCACCCGCGAAGGGAAACCCTTCGGCGTCTGTGCAGTGCTCGGCAGCGAACCGCACGATGGCGCCGCGCGCAATTCTGAGGCAGCGGCGATCGGCACCCTGGCCCGAATCATCGACTTCGATGCACAGAGCGATGGCTTGCTCGGGATCCAGGCGGTGGGCGGCGAGCGCTTCCGCGCGCTGCGCACGCGGATTGCGGCCAACGGGCTGATCCGCGCCGATGTGGAAATCACTCCGACGCCGGACAAGCGGCCGATCGCCCCGGAGTTCGGGCTGCTTAACTCCATCCTCGGCCGGCTGATCGAGCAGGCCGGCGATCAGCTGCCCCAGGCCATGCGCGAACCAGTTGACGATGCCGACTGGCTGGCCTGCAGGCTGGCCGAGTTGCTGCCGCTGAGCCTGCAGGAACGGCAGATTCTGTTGGAGATGGATGAACCGGAGCAACGTCTGGAGGAACTGCTGCAGATCCTGCCGAGGTTTCAGAAGGCGTGATCGGCACAGTTCCACTGGTTGGTCCTGGCACCTGCCATCATTGACCCCTTATCAGTCTTCGGAGATCCCCATGTCCTCCCTCAGCGGCAAGACCTTGTTCATCAGCGGCGCCTCGCGTGGTATTGGTTTGGCAATCGCATTGCGCGCCGCCCGCGACGGCGCCAACGTCGTGATCGCGGCCAAGAGCAACGTGCCCAACCCCAAGCTGCCGGGTACCATTCACACCGCCGCCGCCGAGATCGAGGCCGCGGGCGGGCGGGCGCTGGCGCTGAAAGTGGACATCCGCGACGAGCAGACGGTGTTTGATGCGGTCACCCAGGCGGTCGCGCACTTTGGCGGGATCGACATCCTGGTCAACAACGCCAGCGCAATCAGCCTGACCGGCACCCTGGAAACCCCGATGAAGCGCTTCGACCTGATGTTCGGGGTCAACGTGCGCGGCACCTATCTGTGCTCTCAGGCCTGTCTGCCGCATCTGCTGCAAGCGGACAACCCGCATATCCTCACCCTCTCGCCGCCGCTGAACATGGACCCCAGGTGGTTCGGCCCACACGTGGCCTACACCATGGCCAAGTACGGAATGAGCCAGTGCGTGCTGGGGATGGCCGCCGAGTTTGCCGATCGCGGGGTGGCGGTGAACGCACTGTGGCCGGCCACGGTAATCAAGACCGCCGCGCTGGCGATGATTCCCAGCGTTGACGGCGACGCCTGCCGCAAGCCGGAGATCATGGCTGACGCGGCGCACGCGGTCCTGACCACCCCCAGTCGCGAGCGCACCGGGCAGTTCCTGCTCGACGAGGCAGTGCTGCGCGAGACCGGAGTCGAGGACTTCAGCGGCTATGCGGTCAAGCCCGGCACGCCCCTGCTACCGGATCTGTTTCTGTGAGCCAGCACAGCGTCCAGGACCAGGCCAACATGGACGCGTTGACCCTGCGCGACGGGGTCGCCGCCGATCTGCCGGAACTGGTGATCCTGCTGGCCGACGATGCGCTGGGCGCCTTTCGCGAGCAGACCAGCGATGAGGGGCTGGAAGTCTACCAGCAGGCGATGAGCGAGATTTTGGCGCAGCAGGGCAACCGGGTGCTGGTTGCCGAACTCCACGGCAAGATCGTAGGCTGTCTGCAGCTCACCGTGATTCCCGGACTGGCCCATCGCGGCGCCCGCCGCGGTCAGATCGAATCAGTGCGCATCGCCAGCCACCTGCGCGGTCATGGCCTGGGCGAGGTGATGATGCGCCAGGCCATCGAGATCGCTCGCCAGGCCGGCTGCCGCATCGTCCAGCTGACCACCGACCGCACCCGCGCCGACGCCCACCGCTTCTACCAGCGACTGGGCTTTCAGGTGACTCATATGGGATTGAAGCTGGAGCTGGTGGCTGAGGGAACAGGGCCCAGGGCCTAGGGCCCAGAAAGCCTGGGCCCTCGCTTCACGCTGGGCCCTGGGCCCTATGCAGTCGCTATTTCTGCCATCGCCTCCGCACACACTGCCAGTGTCTCGCTGATGATCTCGTCGCTGTGGGCGATGGAGATGAAGCCCGCCTCGTAGGCGCTGGGAGCGAAGAACACGCCGCGCTTGAGGCAGGCGTGGAAGAAGCGCTTGAAGCGGTCAATATCGCATCTGGCCGCCTCGCTGTAGTTCTGCGCCACCTTGTCGGCGAAATACAGACCGAACATTGGTCCGACCTCGACCGTGGCGAAGGGAATTCCGGCATCGTCGGCGGCCTGCTGCATGCCGCGGCAGAACACCCGGGTCGCCGCATCCAGCCGGTCGTAGAAACCTGCCGCCTGGATCAGCTTGAGGTTGGCCAGGCCGGCGGCCATCGCCAGCGGGTTGCCGCTCAGGGTGCCGGCCTGATAGACCGGCCCCAGCGGCGCAATCCGGCTCATGATGTCGCGCCGTCCGCCATAGGCGCCGACCGGCATCCCGGCACCGATCACCTTGCCGAAGGTGGTCAGATCGGGGCACACGCCGTACACCGACTGCGCGCCACCCAGGGCGACGCGGAAGCCGGTCATCACCTCGTCGAAGATCAGCACCGAACCGTACTGATCGCACTGCGCTCTGAGTCCCTCGAGGAAGCCCGGCTGCGGCGGCACGCAGTTCATGTTGCCGGCCACCGGCTCGACGATGATCGCCGCCACCCGGTCGCCGTGCTCACGCATGATCGCGGCGACGCCGTCCAGATCATTGAATTCGCAGGTGAGGGTCAGGTCAGCCAGACAAGCAGGCACGCCGGGCGAGTTGGGCAGGCCCAGGGTCGCCACTCCGGAACCGGCCTTGACCAGGAAGGAGTCGGCGTGGCCGTGGTAACAGCCGGAGAACTTGATGATCAGGTCACGTCCGGTGAAGCCGCGCGCCAGCCGGA
>JAGRJL010000306.1 GCA_020442775.1 Lysobacterales bacterium
CGGCTGAAGCTGCAGGTGAGCCGAGATGACTCGGTTGGCGGTTCGCTGACCTACCTTTTTTACAAGCCGCCATTCGCGCTCAAGGTGCGCGCCAGTTATGCAGCGCGGGACGACGAAGCAACCGAGCCCGCGCTGGACGCAGCCGTGCGTCGACTGATTCCCGCAGTAGAGGCCATCGCCGAGCGCGATTGCCAAGGTCAATCCATCGAGCTCTCGCTGCCCGAGGACAGCGACGAGATGAGCGACGGGCAGCGTGAACAAGTGCGTCTGCAGGCATTCTCCGAGGCGGCGCTACACCACGCCTTGAGGGGTTGCGCCGATCTCGAAGGGCTCCTTTGGACAGGTCCTGCGAGCCGCGTTGCGAGTCCAAATCGATTGCTGAAAGGCGCAGTCCCGACAGGCATAATCACTCTATGCCCGAGGGCTGCAACGCCTCAGCAAGCGATTTGGGCCGCAACCCTTCGGGACGCCACCTGAGAAACCCGCCCGCTGCGTTGGACGTCTTGCCCAGAGCGCCCACTATGACCCGCGACGCCCGCCTTGCTGGCGAACTTCTCAGGTGCCGTCGCGGCCGCTGGTCCTGTCCAAAGGAGCCCTCGGTGGGCGCTGGCTGGAATCGATCTGGTCTGCGAGCGCTCCGGCAATCTGTGCAACCAGCCGCCCTAGAGAGTGGCCGAGAAAGACGACTAGGGAGCGCCTGCTACCAGCTGCCGGTATTGGGCATCGACGCCCAGGGCTCACGTGGCGGCAGTGACTCTCCGCGCTGCAGCAGCTCGATGGAAATGCCGTCAGGAGAGCGCACAAAGGCCATGTGGCCGTCGCGCGGCGGGCGATTGATGGTCACCCCGGCTGCCTGCAGGCGCTCGCACAGGGCGTAGATGTCGTCCACCCGGTAAGCCAGATGGCCGAAGTTGCGCCCGCCACCGTATTCCTCCGGATCCCAGTTGTGGGTCAGTTCGATCATCGGTGCCTTGTCCTCCCGAGCTCGCTCGCCGTCGCCGGGTGCGGCCAGAAAGACCAGGGTGAAGCGACCCTGGGGGTAGTCCTTTCGACTCACTTCCTGCAGACCCAGCTGATCGCAGAAAAAGCGCAGCGACTGTTCCAGGTCAGTCACCCGCAGCATGGTATGCAGATAGTTCATGGTGGGCTCCGTGGTGGCCTGAGGTCAATCAAGGTGGGGCGTCCTTCCCCAATCACAAGGCGTCAGGCAAGCCGCACTTTGCAAAACTGCTGCCTGAAACTGACAACAATTGCAGTTTGGCCAAGTGGTTGGAAGAGCGCGATGCGCAATCGGTTCAGACTGGTCGTCCGATCTGGAGGACCGATGAAGCGCGCAGTCGAAGGGGTGGTTGACCGCTGGCTCGCAGCCTATGCCGGACAGGGGCTGGAGGCGCGCTTTCGCGCCGAGCTGGCGCTGGATTTCGCATTCTTCCAGGCGCTGATCTTTGCCCTGTTTGCGCTGGCGGAGATGGCCGCCGGGACTGCGGCGATGAGCTACCTGCATCTGTTCGCCCAGCTTCCGCTGTTGCTGTGCCTGGTCGCCTTGCGCCGAGGGTTGTCGATCGACCGTATCGGTCTGGTGCTCAACGCCAACCTCTACCTGGTCATTCTGGCGGTTATCGTGCTCACCGCCGGCCGCGGGGTTGGCGCCTTGATTGCCCTGCCTGCCTTCGTGCTGGTGGCCCTGCTGTTCTCCAGCGCGATGCAGGGCGCGATCTGGCTGCTGATGGCGGTCCTGGCCGGCGGCCTGGCGCAGTGGCTCAAGGCCAGCAGCTTCGCGCCCTGGATCCGCCCGGATGAGCAGTGGCTGCAGGATGCGGTTTACCGGGTACCCTTGCTGATCAGCGTCGCGGTCGCCTTGATCGCGCTCACCGTGCGGCGGGCGATGCAGCGCTATCGCCAGGTGCTCAAGACCTCCCGCGCCGAAGAGCACAGTGCGCAGAGCCAGGCATCCGCCAGTGCCCAGCGCTTCGCCAGCTTCGCCGATCTTTCCAGCGACGGATTCTGGGAGACCGACGCGGAGCTGAGGGTCTCGTTCGTCTCACCCAGCTTCATTCGCAATCTGGGCGCGGATGCCGAACGGGTGCTGGGCTCAACGCTGGACCAGTTGTTCCGGCGGATGTCGTCTACTGAAGGCGACGCGACGGACCCGATGGGTCCGCTGTCGCGACGCGAGTCTTTCCGCGATGTGATTGTGTCGCTGCCGCGCGCTGACCGGGACAGTATCTGGCTGCGCTGCCAGGGCCAGCCGGTGTTCACCAGCGATGGCGCCTTTCTTGGCTATCGGGGTGCGGTGCACGACATCAGCCAGTCCCGCCAAACCGAGCAGTCGCTGCGCGATGCAGAGACCCGGCTGCGCACCATCACCGATAACATCCCGGCCTTGATCAGCTACATCGACACCGACCGGCTGTTCCGCTTCAACAACCAGACCTACGCCCAGTGGCTCAATCGACCGTTGAGCGAAATCTCCGGCAAATCGCTGACCGAGGTCTACGACGGGCCGACCTATGCGCGGATCCGGCCATTCCTGGATCGCGCCTTCGCCGGCGAGGAGGTGAGCTTCGAACTCGAGCCCAGCCGCATGCGAGATCGCCATCTCCGGGTGACCTATGTGCCGCACGTCGCGGCCGGCGGCAGGGTAATCGGGGTCTACGGGCTCAAGCACGATGTCACCCGCTTCAAGGAGGTCGAGCGGCAGCTGCGTGCGCTGTCGCAGCTGGATGGCCTCACCCAGCTGGCCAATCGCCGCTATTACGACGAACGCCTGGGTCAGGCGCTGGAGGCCAGCGATCGCCGCGGGCGGGCCCTGGCCCTGCTGTTTCTGGATCTGGACCGCTTCAAGACCCTCAACGACCGTTTCGGCCACGAGGCCGGAGACCTGGCCCTGTGCGAGTTTGCCCGGCGGCTGAAGTGCTGCGTGCGCCAGACCGACACCGTCGCACGGCTGGGCGGCGATGAATTCGTGATCATCCTGGAAAACGTCGGTTCGGTGTCGGCGGCCATCGCCGTGGCGCAGAAAATCCTGGAAGTGATGAAGCCGCCGCTGGCACTGCCGCAGGGCGACTGGGACTGGTCCACCAGCATCGGTATCGCCTTCCGCGACAGCCCGGAGATGGACGAAGAGGCGCTGCTGCGCGCCGCCGACAAGGCGCTGTACGCGGCCAAGGCCGCTGGCCGCGCGCGCTACGCGCTGGCCGATTCGGCCGGCGACGGGGTGGCCCAGGCGCGCGCTTCCTGAAGCTGGCGATCACCGGCGGAGAGCAGCCAGATCAGGCGAGCCTGGGCGAGGTAATAGAACGCCAGAAAGGCCGGGGTCAGCAGCATCCACCAGCCGCCCACCATGCCTCTGGCCAGCAGCACCCAGGTTTCCAGCGATGGCGGCAGGGCCTGGCCCAGCGAATCCAGACTGGCTTCCATCTGTGGCAATACAAACCACGTCAGCCCCATCCCGATGATCAGCGGCACTGCGACCAGCAGTCCAATCAGTAGCGCCCTCAGTTCCAGGTCGACCACCGCCCTGACTGCAACGCAGTGATCCAGGGCACTCAACGCCCGCGGCAACGTGCGCCAATCCAGTCGCCTGACCAGCGCCAGGCTGGCCGCAGCCCCGCAAGCGATCGCGATTGGCCATGCCAGCGCGGCCGTCAGCAGCAACGGCCAAGCGAACCGGTCGTGAAATAGTCCGAGCGCGAACTCGGCCGATAGATCGGCCAACCACAGCGCCACGACCATCACCAGTACCGGAAAGGGCGCCAGCGCCGCACGCCACCATCCGCGTCCACGCTCGCTGGCGACCACCGCGGGCCGATGGCAGCTGAAGTACAGATAGATCGACGCCGCCATCGACAACAGCATGCCGGTCCACCAGTCGCGGGGCAGGAAGATTGCCAGGGTCGCCGCTACCAGACCCATGAGCACCCAGGCCGGCAAGCTCGGGCGGAGGGCGCCCAGGGTCCAGCGCAGTACCGCAGTGACCAGATCATCCTGGCCCAGCAGGCGCACGATTAGCGCCACCATGATGCCGCCCGCAGCAACAGCAGCCAGCAGCTGCAGCGCCGCCGCAACCATGGTGGGCGGCAGCGGCGGAAGGGCCCAGGCCGAGAGCAGCGCGCTCCAGTCCAGGCCGACCAGTCCTGTGTGCTCCCACCAGGGCAGCAACAACGCCAGCGCAAGGCTGACCCAGATCAGCAACCACGCGGTGGCCGCGATTCCCCAGACTATCCCGCGCCAGATCACCATCCACCCCCTCCGTCTAATTCACTTGAAGCTGAGGCGTAATCGGAAATCACGCAAGCTATGCTCACCACCATGAGCCAGCCCCCGTCCCAGACAGACATGCGGATCCGCCCGGCCCAATTCAATGAGCTGGGCCAGCTTTCCGCGCTGGCGATGCGTTCGAAGGCGCACTGGGGCTATAGCGCGGCGCAGATGGATTGCTGGCGCGAGGATCTTAGCCTGCGCCCGGAGCAGATCGCGCCTCAGGTCTGCCGGGTTGCGGTCATGGAGCGGCGACTCGCCGGGTTTTTCGTATTGGCCGTCGACCAGCAGTGGTCTCTGGATCACCTGTGGGTGGACCCGATCTGGATCGGTCATGGGGTCGGCAAGGCGCTGCTCAGGCAGGCCTGCGGGCTGGCTGCCGAACAGGGGGCCAATGCGCTGGCGATCGATTCCGACCCCTACGCCGAAGCCTTTTACTGTTCGCAGGGGGCGCAGCGGGTGAGCACCCTGCCGGCACCCATCGCCGGCGATCCGGCGCGGGTGCGCCCGCAGCTGCGGCTAAGTATCGGCTAGCCAGCAGGCGCCGTCATTGCCGCCTGCAGCGCCTCGGCGCGGGCTCGATTGACCCCGCGATCGGAGTAGCCGGCGCGCGATGCGGAACGCAGGTGCACCACCTGATTGGCATCGTCGAAGCTGAACTCCACATCGTCGATGAAGCGAAAGATCTGGCTGGTTGCCTTCAGATGCCAGTAGTCGCCTTCCTGGGTCTGCGCCACCAGGCCTAGCCGCATCGATGCCCTGCGCAGTGCCGTCTCGGTCTGTTCGCGATTGCCCACGTATGCCATCGGGCGGACTTGTTTGCCCGGATCATCGGTTTGACTGGATACGCAGTTCGGGGTGCCTGGGCAGGCTCTGAGCTTGCCGTCCACCAGGCCCAGCTCGGGCGGGGAGAAACGCGACCAGGCGCTCATCCCGGCAAATGCAACCACCACCAGCAGGGCCAGCACGACGATGACTTTGAGGGCGAACAGCAGCACTTTCATGGGCCTTGGCAGGTGATCGGACAGGTGCGCAGTATGCCAGTCCGGACGGTCGGTGGCGTGAGCATCCTGTGTTGCTAGTGTGGTGAAGCGCAAATACGTTGAACTTGGTTCCGATGGGTTTTTGCCTGAGGCAAGGCGAGAGGAGGCATAGCACCGTTATGGCGACGACGAACAACCCCGCATTCAGGGAATTGGCTCACTAGCGCGGTGAATTCAAGGAATTTGCGGTTCACCACACTAGCCAGATATTGGCGACTTTGTCGACGCTGCGCCGGCCTGCGCAGCGTTCGTTGACCGCTGACGCTGTTCGATTCCGGTCAGTTGCCGCTGCATTGGCGCTTAACTCATTGATCTTTCAGGCGCTCACTCCATGGCATGAGTCGTGCAACTCGTCTGGCCATTGCGAGTGTAGGGTTAGACATGAACGGATTCGGATTGGAAGTGAAAACCGCCCTGCGTGCCGTGTTCGGCAAGCCGGCATTCTCTGCCCTGGTGGTGGCGGTCCTGGCTGGCGGGCTGGGCTGCATGCTGTTCATTCTGGCGGTCATCAACGGCATGGTATGGAAGCCGCTGCCCTTCCCCAATGCAGAGCGGATCGCCGCGGTGGGCCTGGTCGATCCATCCAATCCGGACGACGACATCAACGGGGTGATCGACCTGGATTACCTCGAGCTGCAGCGGCGGCTGGCCGATCAGGGCACCCTGGCCGGCTACAGCACCGGCACCGTCAATCTGAGCGATGACGGCCGGCCAGAGCGCTATTCCGGCGGATTCGTTACCGCCAATGTGTTCGACCATCTGGGCGTGCAGCCCTACATGGGTTCGGGCTTTCAGGCGGGGGATGACCGTCCCGGCGCGGCGCGGAAGGCGGTGATCTCCCATCTGCTGTGGCAGCAACGCTATGCCGGCGACCCCCAGATCATCGGCCGGATGATTCGCGCCAACAGCGAAAACTACGAAGTGGCCGGAGTGATGCCCGAAGGTTTCGCCTTCCCCTCGCGCGAGGACGTCTGGCTGCCGCTGCCCATTGATCCGGCGAGGGAGCCCGGCGCCGCCCGTTATCTGTCGCCGATGCTGCTGGTCGACGGTGAGATCGACTACAGCGCGATCCAGACCAAGCTGGATGCCTGGCAGACCCAGCGGCTGTCCGAGTTGGGACCACAGGCCGCCGATCAGGTGCCGAAGGCGGAATATCTGGGCTATCAGTTCATGGACCGCACCACCCGCAAGTTGCTCAACCTGATGCTGGTGGCGGTGGGTCTGGTGCTGCTGATCGCCTGCGCCAACGGCGCCAATCTGATGCTGAGCCGCACCCTTGCCCGCAGCGGAGAACTGGCGGTGCGCTCGGCGCTGGGTGCCAGCAAGCTGCGGATGGCGATTCAGGTGTTCATGCAGTGCCTGTTGCTCAGCCTGGCCGCCACCGCCGCGGGGCTGGCCCTGGGGCGGCTGGGGGTCGAATGGCTGAACCGGGTATTTCTCGGTTCCGAAAACGCCGCGCCGCGCTGGATGACCATGGAGTTCGATGGGCGGATGATGCTGATCGCGCTCGCGGTCGCCGTCTTCACCGCGCTGGTCACGGCAATCGTGCCGGCGCTGCGGGCCGCTGGCGTGGGCGTGGCTCAGGTGCTCCGAGACGGTGGTCGCGGCAGCAGCGGCGGCTGGTTCTCGCGGATCTCGCGAGGACTGGTGGTGATGGAAGTCGGGTTGTCCTGTGCGCTGCTGATCATGGCGGCGATGATGGTCAAGGTGGTGCACGGCCTGTCCCAGCAGGATCTGGGGGTGCAGGGGCGCGGGCTGCTGACTGCGCGTCTGGGATTGTTCGAGAACACCTATCCGACCGGCGAGGATCGCTACGCGCTGTTTCAGCGCATCTCCCAGGCGGTCAAGGACACGCCCGGCGTCGTGGACGTGGGGATCAGCACGACTTTGCCCGGCAAGATGGGAGGCTATGCGGCAACCCAGGTGGAAGGTCAGAGCGCCGCTGACGGCCGCCGCCCCTACACCCGTTGGGGGGCGATCGATGAAGGATTCGCCAGTACCTGGAAGCTGCCGTTGCAGCAGGGTCGCTTGTTTGACAGCCGGGATCGCGCCGACACCGAAGCGGTAGCGATCATCGACGCCACCTACGCGAAGCGAATCTTCGGCGATGCCGATCCCCTGGGTCGTCGGATTGAGTTGGAGCTGGAGCGTGGGGTCACCAGCGCCTATACCGTGGTCGGGATCACTGCGCCGGTCCATCTGGAAGATCCCGGTGACGACATCATGCCGGCGGTGTTCCTGCCGCTGGTGCAGAACCCGGATCGTTTCGTCAGCGTGGCGGTGCGCACCGTCGGCGAACCCATGGCCTTCGCCCAGACGCTGACCCAGGTGATGGCCAAGGTCGATCCGGATACGCCGCTGTACTGGCTGGAAGATTTTGAAACCGTGCTGCATCAGTCCACGCTGGGCGAGCGGATTCTGGCCAAGCTGTTCTCCACTTTTGGTCTGGTTGCGCTGCTGCTGGCGGCCGGCGGGCTCTACGGGGTGGTCTCCTTCGCGGTCAGTCAACGCACTCGGGAGTTGGGTGTGCGCCGGGCGCTGGGTGCGCCGGATCAGCGGATTCTGCGCAGCGTGGTCGGTCGCAGCGGACTGGAGGTCGGTTTCGGCATGGTCATTGGGCTGGGCCTGGGCCTGTTCATGGCCAATCTGCTGAGTGGTTTGCTGCAGGACGACTCGGGGATCGACGGCCTGAGCACCCTGGCAGTGGTGTTGAGTCTGACCGTCGTCGCCGGCCTGGCCGCGCTGATCCCGGCGCGCAGGGCGCTCAAGGTGGATCCGATGGTTGCGCTGCGCTGGGACTAGGTCCTAGCGCACACGCCAGCAGATGACCCGGTAGCAAAGGAGACCACCGTGACCGAATTCAAGCACGCCTGGCGCAGCCTGCTGAAGGCGCCCGGCTACAGCAGCGCCTGCATCCTGATTCTGGCGGCCGGTATCGGGCTGTCGCTGTACATGTTCGGTGCGATCAACGGCTTCATACTCAAACCGCTGCCCTTTACCGACGGCGAGCGTCTGGTCCATCTGGAAGCGGCGCGCTCGCAGGACCCGGGCCGCAGCGGAGAGCCCAGCCTGCATGATTATCTGGATCTGCGCCGCGAACAGCGGGTGCTGAGCGGGCTGCACGCCTACGACGAGGGCACCATCAACCTCAGCGACGGGGTGCGTCCGGAACGCTATGACGGCGCATTCGTCAGCGGCGAAGCCTTTAGCGCGCTCGGCCTGGAGCCGATGATGGGGCGCAACTTCAGCGCCGCCGATGAGCTGCCGGGCGCTCCCAAGGTGGCGCTGATCGGCTACCAGCTTTGGCAGAACCGCTTTGGCGGCGCAGCCGACATCGTCGGTCAGGCGATACGCCTCAACGGCGAGCCTGCCACCGTCGTCGGGGTGATGCCGCAGGGCTTCCGCTTCCCGCGGATGCATCAGATCTGGACCCTGCTGGACATGGACATCGCCCAGCAGCCGCGCAATCAGTCGCGCGGGGTGGAGATCTTCGGTCATTTGGCACCCGGCCAGACCCTGGCCTCGGCGCGGCAGGCATTTGCCGGACTGATGGCAACATTGGCGCAGCAGCACCCCGACACCACCCGCGGCGATCTGGCGGTACTCAAGCCCTACGCCGACGAATTCATCAATCCCACCACCCGCAAGATCCTGTTCACCATGCTGGTTGCCGTCGTGCTGGTGCTGCTGATTGCCTGCGCCAACGTCGCCAATCTGATGGTGGTACGCGGAAGCTTCCGCGCACGGGAGATGGCGGTGCGCAGCGCCATCGGTGCGGGCAGAGCGCGACTGATACTGGGGGTGCTGAGCGAAGCCGCGCTGATTGCGCTGGCGGCGGGAGCGATCGGCTGGATCGGCGCCCAGTGGGGCGGTGCGCTGACCATTGAAGCGATCCGCAGCGGTGAGGATCCGCCGGTGTATTGGGTGGATTTCGCGATCGACGGCTGGGCCTATTTGTTCACCGCAGTGGCGGTGGCGGTAGCGACCCTGGCCGCAGGCCTTTATCCGGCGCTACGCGCGTCACGCCAGGCCAGTGCCCCCGAACTGCGCGACGGCGGCCATGGCGCCACCGATCGTCGTTCTGGTCGCTTGACCCGGACTCTGGTGCTGGCCGAGATCGCCTTTTGCACCGCGCTGCTGTGTGCGGCGGGCTTGACCGTGCGCAGCGTCATGGAGATCCAGGC
>JAGRJL010000307.1 GCA_020442775.1 Lysobacterales bacterium
GCTGACGGGTAGGATGTGGTGAGCGCAGCGAACCGCATCAATCGCCTGCCTGCATCGACTTGACCGAGCGACTTGGGCGGTCCCATTGCTCGTCAAACAGGCGAAACGCAGGCGAATACCGAATCGTAGCTGGGCAGCGCTCGCGATATCGCAGCGATCGATATCAGCGGCCAGCAAAGCAGACCTGACCAGTTGGCCTTTCTCGCACCCGCGGTAACCAAGTCGTCCCGAATCTCCCGGTAGCGACCGCTGATCACAAACCACGCGAATTTCTCGTCGTGCGGCGTTTCAACGTACTTCAGATACCAGGGCTTGCTGAAGGCACTCCACACCTGCGGATGGGCCGACTCCAACCTTCGTGAGACGACCCTCATGTTCCAGGCGGAGATGGTCGCCGCGACAAGCGCTCCGAGCACTGAAAGCACCATCGAGATTTCTGCCGTTCCGCACATCAGTTCAAGCTATTGATAGCCCGCTTCACCAAACAGATTCGCCTGCTTGGGCAGCGCCTCTGGCTGAACGAAATCGGGCAACCGCGGGAGCGCCGGCAGCGTCGTTTGCAGCAGCTTTTCGAACTGTCTGGCCAACTGCGGCGCGTTGCGGTCGTCCGGCGTATGGGTGAAGAAATACACCGACTTGCCCTGCTCCAGCCACTGCTGCACCGGGGCCACCCAGTCGTGCAGGTAGGGCTTGGCCGGCTCGACGGTGTTCTGGCCGACGAAACGAACGATCGGGCGCTCGCCGCTGCTTTGCACCCGCAGCGGCAGACTGGGCTTGCGCGCGATGGCTTCGCGGGTGCTGCTGTCGGCGCCGCTGGCGGCGTGCACGCAGCGGCTGTCGAACAGCACCCGGTCCACCGCGCGCTGGCGCAGCAGCTGATTGAGTGCGGCTTCGGCCAGCGGGTCGTCGAAGAAGGCGCGGTGGCGCACCTCCACCGCGTACTCGAACTCGGCGCTCAGATCTCGCAGATAGCGATCGAGCACGTCCAGCGACTCCGGCCCAAAGCGCGGACCCAGCTGGATCATCAGCGGCCCCAGGCGGCTGCGCAGGGGCGCCATCCGGCGCAGGAACTGGTGGGTGTCCAGCTCGGCATGGCGGAGCTTAAGCCGATGGGTGATGGTCATCGGGAACTTGAAGCAGAAGCGAAAGTTCACCGGGGTTTCTGCGCCCCAGCGGCGCACGTTGTCGGCCGAGGGCAAGGCATAGAAGCTGGAGTTGCCTTCCACCGTGGGGAAGATCTGCGCGTACTGACGCAGGAAGTCGGTCGGCCGCGCACGGCGATCGAAAACCGAGCCGCGCCAGTGCGCGCAGGCCCAGACCGGGCAACCCAGCTTCAGATCAATCACTACCGCCCCGCTGGCGGCCCAAGCAACTGCCAACCCGCACCCGTTCGCCCCCTCCTTGCGCCCCGCAGCCTGGCGGGCAGGTGCCCAAGTCTAGCGACGACAGAGAAAATTTTCGTTTGTCCGCGGTTCGACTTTAGTCGACCTCAATGACCCAGGCCGCATCAACCGGCAGCTGCAGGCTGGTCGACCACTGCAGCGCCTGATCGCTGCCGATTTCGCGACCGCTGCGGCGATCCCCGAGCAGATCGGAAAAGCGTTTCAAATCAATCTCTTGTGGCTCGCCGCTGCGGTTCAGTGCGACCATCACCAGCTGCTGCTGGTCGTGCCGGAAATACACGTAGACACCCGCCTGCGGCACGAAGTGAGTGAGGCTGCCCTGATGAACTGCGGGCTGCTCGCGACGCCAGCGCAACAGCCGGCGGACCCAGGCTTGGGTTTGCGCCTGGCTATCGCTCAGCCCGGCGCCGCTAAAGGCGTTGCGCGGATCGCCCGCCCAGCCGCCGGGAAAATCGGCGCGGACCAGCCCGTCATCGCGCTGGGTCGGACTGGTCATCAGGATCTCGGTGCCGTAGAACCACTGCGGGGTGCGCGGCATGGTCAGCAGATAGACCACCGCGGCGCGCAGCTTGCCGGGGTCTTCCTGAAGCAGGCTAAACAGCCGCGCGGTGTCGTGATTGCCCTCGAACAGCACCATGCGCTGGGGTGACGGGTACAGGCGGTCGTTGACCAGCGCCTGATACAGCCGGGTCAATCCCCCTTCCCAGGATTGCGGCTGGTTCAGCGACTCGATCAGCTCGTAGTACAGCGGGAAGTCCATCATCGCCCCGGTGGCGCTGCGCTGGTCGCCGCTGCGGTTCCCGGCCTGCCAGTGGGACACGACCAGCGGGTTGCGGCTCCACTCCTCGCCGACGATGGAGAAATGCGGGTATTCGGCCATCACCCGCTGCGACCAACGCGCGAGAAACTCGGGATCGGCATAAGAATAGGTGTCCTCGCGGATTCCGCGAATCCCGGCATATTCGATCCACCAAAGGGTGTTCTGAATCAGGTACGTGGCCAGCAGCGGATGGCGCTGATTCAGATCGGGCATCGCCGAGACGAACCAGCCGTCGCTGAAGGCCCTGCGGTCACTCGCGGCGGCGTAGGGGTCCTGCAGCGTGGTGCGCATGTGCGTGGTCGGGGAAAACTCACCGCCATGGTTGATCCAGTCTGGCGCGGGCAAATCGCGCATCCAGGCATGTTCGCTGCCGATGTGATTGAGCACGATGTCCTGGATCACCCCGATGCCGCGCTCGGCGGCAGCCTCGACGAAGTCGCGATAGTCCTGATTGCTGCCGAAGCGCGGGTCAATCCGATAAAGATCGGTGGCCGCGTAGCCATGATAGGAATAGCTGGGCTGGTCGTTGATCAGCAGCGGCGTGGGCCAGAGCTGGGTGAAGCCCATGTCCGCCAGATAATCCAGCCCCGCGCGCATCCCGGCCAGATCACCGCCGTGACGTCCACCGGGATTGGAGCGATCCGCGCCCTCCTTCAGTCCCGCGACGCTGTCGTTGCCGGGGTCACCGTTGGCGAAGCGATCGGGCACCAGCAGGTAGATCGCGTCCGCGGGTCCGAATCCATGTCGCTCTCGCGAACCGGGCTCGCGCGCCTGCAGGGAATAGTCGATCCTGGCTGCAGTAGCGCCGGCGGGATCGATCAGGCTTAGCGCGAAAGCCCCAGGCTGCGCGTCCGCACTGATCGCCAGGTCCAGGAACAGATAGTTCGGATTGGTAGTGCGCTGGGTGCGCAGCAGCTGGACGCCAGGATCATCGATCTGCGCCTGCAGCTGGGCGATGCCCTCGCCGTGCAGCATCAGCTGCAGCTCCGGCTCGACCATTCCGATCCACCAGTTTGGCGGCTCCACCTGCACCGATAGCGCGGCTGCCGACGATGCGCTCATCCAAAGCATCCCGGCGAGCAGCGCCAGCAATCTGATCCGAAGCATGTTTCGCCCCATCCGCACCTGCAGTGCAGAGGACTGTTCCGCCAGCCGGGCCACAGGTCAACCTGCAATCGTTTGCATCGCCGATGCTGCCAGCGTTGTGCGCTTTCCACCCCTCCTGTCGTTGAACGAGATTTGGCGGAACGCTTGTGCGGGAGCCAATCAGCTATCGAATGTGATGCGGGCGAATGCCGAAGGTCGCGATTTCGCCAACATCGCGGCAGACTGCGTGAAAAAAAGCGAGCACGCTATGGGCACTGGCAACGGGGGCAGGCAGATGGTCAACCGAATCCGCATCGAACTTCTTTTGGTTCTGGCGAGCATCGCACTCTCCAGCGGTGCAGCCGCGGCGGAGCTGCCACGGATGCACCCGGCTTCACCCTGGTATCAACGGGTGGATTCCAGCGCACTGCACCCGCTGTCGCCGAGCATGATCAGCACCTGGAGCGGTCTCAGCGGCGGCTTCGGCAACGGCCGCATGCAAATCGATTTTTCCTTCTATGTGCTTTACGCCGATCAGGCCACGCCCACCGGATCGGTGATCTCGATTCCCAGCGGCAATCCCGACGACGCCTACTACGCAGACGACTGTGAGCCATTGAACAGCGCGGTGCCGCTGCCGGCCGGCGGCGCGATCGAGGGTCAGGCCGGCTATAACTGCAACAATCTGGGCGGCGACTGCCATCTGCTGGTCGCGCGCGGCAACGAGCTGTTCGAGGTGTATCGGGCCAACGTGACCGCCTCGGGGATCGAGGCGCAATGCCTGGCGCTGTGGCGCCGCGATGGGCTGTATCCGGCAACCGGCCGTGGCGATCACTGCACCAGCGCCGACGCCGCCGGCTTTCCGATCGCCCCATTGTTGTTCAACGCCGACGAGGTCTTCAACGCGATGCAGGTCACTGATGGCGATCTGGGGCACGCGATTCGCTTCATTGTTCCGAACGCGCGAATGGCTTCTGATGGTTCGCTGGGGGGCGTCGCCGGTCGACTCTACGTGCGTCCGGCCACTCATGCCGGCGGGCCTTCCGGGCCGACCGGCTCGATTCCCTACGGCGTGCGCCTGCGCCTGCGATCGGACTTCCCGATGACCGGTTATAGCGCGGCGGCGCAAACCATCCTGCGCACCATGCAGCGCTATGGCATCGTGCTGGCGGACGGCGGCACCGTGGCGCTCACTGCGGAAGCCGATCGCTACACCACCCACACCTGGGCAGAGCTGGGGATCGATTCGCGGGTGTTTGATCTGACCCCGGGTGCCCAGGATGTCCTGGCTGCGGATTTCGAGGTGATCGACACCGGCCCGCGAATTGCCGAAACCTACGAATGCGTGCGCAGCGAGCCCAGCTTCGACGATCTGTTCGCCGACGGATTCGAGAGCTGAGCGGCCGAC
>JAGRJL010000308.1:0-520 GCA_020442775.1 Lysobacterales bacterium
CGAGAAAAGTTGCGCTGGTCGCCTGGTACATCAGCGGATCGGTGTAGAACGATGCCGGAACCTCCGCGTTGCGGGCGCGACGAACGCGCTCCACATGGGGCAGATAGGCGCTGCCGTCCAGAAACTCGTAGCAACGCGGCAGCGGAGCGGCGAGCGGCGCCAGATCGAAGGCAAATACGCTCCCCAAGGTCGATTCCTTGCTCCAGGGCGGGGCAACCTCAGTGCGCTGATTGAGCGACTGGTAGACCGCGTTGAGCCGCGGCGCGGTGCTATCCCAGGAGTCCAGGGCGGCCTGCAGCGTCGGCGCGATGGTCGGAACGGCAATTGCGCGCTTGAGATCACGGCTGACCACGACCAGGGTACCGTCACGCCCGCCGGCCTTGATGGATGCAAGTTTCATAGGTTCTACAGCCTTCCAGAAGTGGTGGGCGCAGCCTCAGGAGGCGCCCGGAAAATGCTTGTTCAAGCCGCTCCAGCAAGCCTGATAGTCACGCTGCCGGAATCCAGCCTCCACCGCCTG
>JAGRJL010000308.1:696-1786 GCA_020442775.1 Lysobacterales bacterium
ACCAGCCCCATGAACTCGCTGGCCACATTGCGATGGAACCACGGCGGTCGAAAGGTATCCTGCGCGACCAGCCAGCGGGGCGGAAAGATCACGAAATCCAGATTGCTCACGCCCGGACTGTCGCTGGGTGAGTGCAGCACCAGAAAGATACTGGGATCAGGATGATCGTAGCTGATCGAACCAATGGTGTTGAATCGGCGCAGATCGTACTTGTAGGGCGCGTAGTTGCCGTGCCAGCCCACCACATCCAGCGGCGAATGGCCGATCGCAGCGCGCCACAGTGCGCCCTGGAACTTGCACACCAGTTCGAAGTCGCCTTCCAGATCCTCAAATGCCGCCACCGGAGTCAGAAAGTCGCGCGGGTTGGCCAGCCCATTGGAGCCGATCGGACCCAGATCCGGCAGTTGCAGCAGGGCCCCGAAGTTCTCGCAGAGGTAGCCGCTGGCCTGGCCGTCGGGCAGATCCACGCGGAAGCGAATGCCCCGGGGAATGACCGCGATTTCCTGCGGCTCTAGCTCGATCAGCCCCAGTTCGGTCGCCAGCTGCAGCCGTCCCTGCTGCGGCACAATCAGCATTTCGGCATCGGCATTGTAGAAATACCGGTCGCGCATGCTCCGATTGGCCGCATACAGATGAATACCGATTCCGCTGCCAGCCGCCGGCCCGCCATTGCCCGCCATGCTGAACAGACTGTCGACAAAATCCACCTCGCCTGCCGGTACCGGCAGCGGCGACCAGCGCATCTGGTCCGGGGACGGGTGCTCCAGCCACTGGTTGTGCAGACGCGGCTCGCTCAGCGCGCTGAAGCTGCCGTGGATCGACGCCGGCCTTATCCGATACAGCCAGCTGCGTCGATTGCGATGCCTGGGTGCGGTGAAGGCAGTGCCGGAAACCTGCTCGGCGTAGAGGCCATGCGCCACCCGCTGCGGCGAATTGCGACCCACTGGCAGGGTACCCGCGACCGCCTCGGTGGCGAACTCATTGGCAAATCCGGAGAGATAGGCTGACATGGATCTGGACTCGTCTGCGGTTGGGGGTCGATTTCGGACTAGAGCACGCCGCGCTTGATCTGATCGCGCTCGATGCTCTC
>JAGRJL010000309.1:0-2608 GCA_020442775.1 Lysobacterales bacterium
TGCTTCCCCTACATGTTCCGCGGCGCGCTGGACGTTGGCGCGACCGTGATCAATGAGGAAATGAAGATCGCCGCAGTCAAGGCGATCGCTGCGCTGGCCCGTGAAACCGTCTCGGACGTGGCGGCCGCTGCCTACGGCGGTGACGAAATCTCCTTCGGACCGGAATACCTGATCCCCCAACCCTTTGATCCACGACTGGTCGTTTGGGTCTCCAAGGCGGTGGCACAGGCGGCGATGGATTCGGGCGTTGCTGCACGACCGCTGGCCGACATGGATGCCTACACCGAACAACTCAATCAGTTCGTATTTCGCACTGGCCTGTTGATGAAGCCGGTGTTCGATGCCGCCAAAGCCGATCCGAAAACCGTGGTCTTTGCCGAGGGCGAAGAGGAAAGCGTGCTGCGCGCGGTGCAGACGCTGGTAGATGAGCGTCTGGCCAAGCCGATTCTGGTCGGTCGTCCGGATGTGATCGAGAAGCGTATCAAGCGGCTGGGACTGCGCCTGAAACAGGGCGACCACTACGAGCTGACCAACATCCTGTCTGACCCACGATTCAACGACTACTGGCAGGAGTACCACCGGATCATGGCCAGACGCGGGGTGACCCCGGCAATGGCCAAGGCGATTGTCCGCTCGCGCGGCACCGTGATCGCCTCGTTGATGGTCAAGCGCGGCGAAGCCGACGCGATGATCTGCGGCGTAGTCGGCCGCTACCGCACCAAGCTCAAGCACATCACCGACGTACTCGGTCTCGATCCTCGCGCCACCTGCGCTTCTGCGCTGTCGGCGGTGACCAGCGAGAAGGGCGTGTTCTTCTTCACCGACACCTATGTGCAGACCGACCCCGACGCCCAGCAGATCGCGCAGTCGGCACTGATGGCGGCGCAGCGTCTGCAGATCTTCGGAATCACCCCGCGGGTGGCTCTGCTGAGCATGAGCAGCTTCGGCAGTCACGAGGAACCGTCAGCGCGGAAGATGCGCGAAGCGCTGGCAATTATTCGGGAGAAGGCGCCGGATCTCGAGGTCGACGGCGAAATGCATGCCGATGCGGCGCTGAGCCAGTCGCTGCGTGAGCGGATCATGCCGGGATCGCCGTTGCGCGGCGCTGCCAACCTGTTCGTCCTACCGAATCTGGATTCTGCCCACATCAGCTTCAACATGACCCGGGTGATGACCGATGGGGTGGCGCTGGGACCGATCCTGATGGGGCTGTCCAAGCCGGCTTACGTGATGACCAACTCGGCCACCGTGCGACGTCTGGTCAACATGTCCGCGCTGGCTGTGGTCGAAGCGCAGATCCGCGAGCGCCTCGCCGCCGAAGGTTGATCTGCGACGGGAAGGTCAACAAAAAAGCCCGGGCATGCCCGGGCTTTGGACTTGAAGGCTAACCGACCAGCAGGTCAGTACATCTCCTGTCCGGCGGTCTGTCCGAACACCACGATGGTCTTGCCGGACACCGTAATCTTGCCATCCACCTCCAGCTGCTTCAGCACGCGCCCAACCATTTCTCGCGAACAGCCCACGATGCGGCTGATTTCCTGACGGGAAATGCGGATCTGGGTGCCATCCGGATGGGACATGGCGTCGGGCTCGGAGCATAGATCGATCAGGGTGCGGGCCACTCTGCTGGTCACATCCATGAATGCCAGCCGCGACACCTTGCGCGAGGTGTGCAGCAGGCGCTTGGTCATCTGGGTACCGATGGCGAACAGGATTCGCGGACACTCCTCTTTCAGCGGGCCCTCGAACAGCTGGAACAGCCGCTCATAGCTGATCTCGGCCAGCTCACACGGGGTGCGGGTGCGGACCAGGACCTCGCGCTTCTCCGGCTCCATGAACAAGCCCATCTCACCGATGAAGTCGCCAGCGTTGACATAAGCCAGGATCAGCTCACGACCTTCCTCATCCTCACTCATTACTGCCAGCGAGCCATCGACGATGTAGTAGAGGGTGTTGGCCACATCCCCTGGGCGAATGATCGGTGATTTGGAGGGGTAGCGCCGGCGGTGGCACATGCTCAGGAATCGCTCCACGTGTTCAGGCTGTGGAGCCAGCGGCCGGTGCTCCGCCAGCTTGCGCAAGCTGGCCTGGAGCGAATAGCGCAGCAGCGGTCGGTTGCTCTTGCCCATTACCGGCGTTCCGCTCATTGATCTCCCCATCTTCATCTCTGCCCTGATTCGGCTTATAGCACGCGCGGGCGCCATCGAAACGAAAGGTAACCGACTCCAGTCTTTGGCTGACAACTCGCGCGCTTGGCCCATGTTACTGCGATTACCCGAAGTTGGTGGGAATTGTGCTCTCGCTCGGGCATGCCAGCCGCCGCGTTCGCCACCACTTCTGCGCCGCAGGATCGTCAAGTTGCCCTGAATTGGCCATCGCACCGACACGCCAAATCCATCCGGAAGATTTATCCTGACCACCAATTGCGCAATAATCCGCGACCCCAAGCACTCCCCGAGCCCGATTTAATGGTCAAACCGCTGCCGCGATTGAAGCTGGAAGGCTTCAACAATCTCACCAAGTCGCTGTCGTTCAACATCTACGACATCTGCTATGCCGTGACTGCGGAGCAACGTCAGCGCTACATCGAATACATCGATGAGGCCTA
>JAGRJL010000309.1:2661-2840 GCA_020442775.1 Lysobacterales bacterium
CTCAGCGTCGCCCGTCAGGACTATGACCCGCAGGGCGCCAGCGTCACCATCCTGATCTCCGAAGAACCGGTGATCGACCGGCGTGATGTGGGCAAGGAGATGGTCGCCGGCGCGGTGCGCGAGCACCCCCAGGACGCCAGCGTGGTGGCCCATCTGGACAAGAGCCACATCACCGTCCA
>JAGRJL010000310.1 GCA_020442775.1 Lysobacterales bacterium
CTACCCGAAAGCGGGGAGGTTCGCGGAGGTCCCGTGCTGGGTAGGCGCTTGCTTGCAGCGATTCGAGGGGCATCGCGTCGCCAGCAGGGCTGGCTCCTACCAAGAGACGCCATGCTCGCCGGCCTCATCAATCCACCTCCGTCGTCTCCTGCGCCACCAGCGGCGGGGTAAAGAAGGTGGTATCGATCTCTGTAGCGAGCAGGCTGATGCGGTCGAGGTAGTCGGTGACGTATTCGTGCAGGCCGGCGTTGAAGATGTCCTGGATGCGGGCGTAGCGCAGCCGGGAGTAGAGCTCGCCGGCCTGACGGACGACTTCGGCGCGGCGGCCGGGGGCCAGGGATTCGACCAGTTCGAGCACCCGGCCCATACCGTAGAGCAGCGAACGGGGGAAGTTTTCGCTGAGCATCATCAGCTCGGCGACCTTCTGCGGGCTGATCACGTCGCGGTAGATCCGCTTGTAGGTCTCGAAGGCGCTCAGCGAACGCAGCACCGCGCCCCACTGGTAGTAATCCACCGCGCGGCCGATGTCTTCGGCGCTGGGCAGCAGCACGTGGTACTTCACGTCCAGTATCCGTGCGGTGTTGTCGGTGCGCTCGATAAAGGTGCCTAAGGAGAGGAAATCGGTGGCCTCGGAGCGGTGCATGGTGCCGCGGGTGACGCCGCGGAACAGGTGCGAGCGCTCCTTGACCCAGTCAAAGAAGGCCGACGGATTGGCGTGCAGCTTGCTCTCGTTGAAGGCCTGCAGCTCCAGCCAGGTGCCGTTGATCACCTCCCACATCTCGGTGGTGAGATTGACCCGCACCGAGCGCGCGTTTTCGCGGGCCTGCTGGGCGCAGGCGATGATCGAGCTGGGGTTGTCGCGGTCCAGCGCCATGAACGAGAGCACCTGTTCGGCGCAGACCAGCGAGTAGTGGCCCTGGAAGGGAAACAGGGTGCCGGTGATGTGCAGCGGGGCGAACCACTCGTTGTCGGCGGTCTCCGGATTGCGATTGACCAGCGACATCCGGTAGGTGACGTCGAGCACCCGGGCGGTGTTTTCGGCGCGCTCGATGAAGCGGGCCATCCAGTACAGATTCGATGCGGTGCGGCTCAGCATGGGCGGACCTCGGCGATGGCGGTGATGGGGCGCAGTCTGGTCGGGCTCATTGATCGAGCACCCAGCTGTCCTTGACCCCGCCGCCCTGGGAGGAATTGACCACCAGCGAGCCTTCCTTCAGCGCCACCCGGGTCAGCCCGCCGGCGACCAGCTGGGTCTCCTGACCGCTGAGCAGGAAGGGGCGAATGTCCACGTGGCGCGGCTGCAGCTCGTCGCCGGCATAGGTGGGCACCACTGACAGATCCAGAGTCGGCTGGGCGATGAAGCGCTCGGGGGCGTCGAGGATTCGCCGCCGGTAGGCCTCGATCTCGCTGCGGCTGGAGCGCGGCCCGATCAGCATCCCATAGCCGCCGGACCCGTGGGCTTCCTTGACCACCAGCTCGGGCAGGTGCTCCAGCACATAGGCCAGATCGTCCTTGCGCCGCAACAGCCAGGTGTGGACGTTGTGCAGGATCGGCTCCTCGCCCAGATAAAAGCGAATCATTTCCGGCACATAGGGATAGATCGACTTGTCGTCGGCGATCCCGGTGCCGACCCCGTTGGCGATCCCCACGTTGCCGGCGCGGTAGGCATCGAATAGCCCGTAGACGCCCAGCTGGGAGTCGGCGCGGAAGTGCTTGGGATCGAGGAAGTCGTCGTCAATGCGGCGGTAGATCACGTCCACCCGCTGCAGCCCTTCGGTGGTGCGCATGTACACCACCTCGTCGATCACGGTCAGATCCTGGCCCTCGACCAGCTCGATGCCCATCTGCTGGGCCAAGAAGGCGTGCTCGAAGTAGGCCGAGTTGTAGATCCCCGGAGTGAGCAGGACCACCGTGGGATCGTCGTTGTCGCGCGGGGAGATGCTGCGCAGGGTGTCCAGCAGCAGATCGGTGTAGTGCTCCACCGGGCGGATGGTCTGCTGGGCAAACAGCTCCGGGTAGAGCCGCATCATCATCCGCC
>JAGRJL010000311.1 GCA_020442775.1 Lysobacterales bacterium
GGTCTGGAGACCCTGTCGGTGGACCTGCCGGCGGTGATCAGCACCGATTTGCGCCTGAATACGCCGCGCTTCATCAAGCTGCCCGACATCATGAAGGCCAAGTCCAAGCCGCGCGAAGTGATCGAGCTGGAGAGCATGGGCATCGAATCCGGTGACCACCTGAGCTACACCAGCTACGCCCCGCCGGCCCAGCGCCAGAAAGGCGAGATGGTGGCCGATGTTCCCGCGCTGGTTGCGGCACTGCAGGCCAAGGGCCTGATCTGAACACTGACGGAGAGCAGACCATGAGCAAGATTTTGATCATCGCTGAGCACGCCGGTGGGCAACTCAATCCCTCGACCGCCAAGTGCGTCAGCTGCGCCAGCGGCATCGCAGGCGCCAGCATCGAAGTGCTGGTCCTGGCCGCTGACCCGGCGGCGGTTGCCGCGCAGGCCGCTGCCATCAGCGGCGTCAGCCGGGTGCTGACCCTCAGTCATGCCGCTTTTGAACAGGCCACTGCCGCGGCCTGCGCGCCGGCGGTGCTGGCGGTCGCCGGCGACTACAGCCACATCTTCGGGCCCTCAACCACCTTCGGCAAGGATCTGATGCCGCGAATTGCCGCCAAGCTGGGCGTCAGCCAGGTCAGCGACATCATGGAGGTGCAGGGCAGTCATCAGTTCAAGCGCCCGATTTACGCCGGCAACGCGATTGCCAGCGTCGAGGCGCCGACCGGACAGACCGTGGTCGCGACGATCAGAACCGCCTCCTACCAGGCGGCCGGCGCGGCTGCTGGGGCGGCACCGGTCGAAGCCTCCAGCGCTGCCTTTGAAGTACCCGGCCACACCCGTTTCGTCGGACTGGAATCGGGCGGTGGGGATCGCCCGGATCTGCAGACCGCAGCCAAGGTGGTCTCCGGCGGACGGGCGCTGGCCAGCGAGGAAAACTTCAAGCTGATCTACGATCTGGCCGACGCCTTCAAGGCTGGCGTGGGCGCCTCCCGCGCGGCGGTGGATGCCGGCTATGCGCCCAACGACATGCAGGTGGGACAGACCGGCAAGATCATTGCGCCGGACCTGTATATCGCGATCGGTATCTCCGGTGCGATCCAGCATCTGACCGGGATCAAGGACGCCGGCACCATCGTGGCGATCAACAAGGATCCCGAAGCGCCGATCTTCGAGGTCGCCGACATTGGTCTGGTTGGCGACCTGTTCAAGGTGGTGCCGGAACTGCAGGCGGCGATCAGCAAGTAGATACTGCTGCCCTACAGGGGCGCCAGTCAGTCAGTTCAACTGTAAATCCGAACCCCGGTCGCCTTCTGGCACCGGGGTTTTTTATCGGCGCTCGCGGGTGTGCCAGCCTGCCGCCAGCAGAATCAGCAGGGCCAGTAGCCATGACGGCCCGGTACCCAGTCCCGGCACTTCGCTGGGCACGATCTGCGGCTCACCCGCGCTGACCGGGACCTCGTCGTCGTTGTTGGGCAGGATTGGATCGACCTGATCGGCGTCAATTACCACCGAGTTGGTGAAGGTGCCGATGGTGGTCACTTCAACCGTGACCATGCAGGTGGCCACCGCGCCAACCGGGAAATCGCCAATCAGCCAGGTCAGCTGATCGCCCGAGAACTGGGCGCCGCAGCTGTTGGAAACGTAGGCAAGTTCGGGCGGCAGGGTGTCTATGACCATGGTGCCGGTTGCCGGATCCGGCCCGTTGTTGGTGGCGGTGAGGGTGAACACGGTTTGTTGACCGGGGCTGACCAGGCTGGGGCTGACCGTCTTTTCGATCGCCAACTCCGCGGAGAATCCGCCCACCACCCGAACGTCATCGCAGGTGCCCGAGCCATAGCCCAGGTTGGCCCAGTTGGCGTCGTAGGTGACTCCGGCCACCCCGCCCGGCGGGGTCGGCCGCTGGCCGTAGTTCTTGGCCTGCATGATGACTTCCCAGAATCCCGCTACCGGGGTCTGCATTCCGCCCAGATCCACATCAATGGTGCTGTCGGTGTAAATCAGCTGGTCACCGATGTAGTACTCGATGCTGTCACCGGTGAAGCTGATGCAGAAATCGGTCCATTGATTGAAGCGAATCGAGGGACCGACTGGTATGAAGCCGCCGTTGTCCTTGTCGAAGATCTGGTAGCGGCCGCTGCCGCCTCCCTCAGGCATGTAGTCCGGCGGCAGATCGCTCAATTCTTCCGGCTGCACGAAGCCGGTAGGCGCGGGTCCTTCGTTGCTATAGCCGATGATGGCGTAAAGCGTGCTGCTGAAGTCGGTTACTCCATTTGGAGTCAGTACGCCCCACATGTCGGTGCGCCGGGAATCTATCAGACCCGTGGAGGTCGCCCATTCGCCGGGAACATACAGCGAACCGACGAAGGACAGGCGCGGACTTGACCAGTCCAAGATCTGAAGCTTGCGACCTTGCGTATCGTAAAAGGGAGCCGCTTGTGCTGGCGGACGGTTGCCGGGCCCGTCGGCTTCGGCAATCCCAAGGATCAACACGTCTTCGCGGCCGAACAGGGTTCCGCCATTGGCGAAGTTGTTGGGCGGATATCGATCCACGCCCCATTCGGTGGTGGTCGCAGACACCGTGATGGGATAGGCCGGCAGCGCCTGCGCGGGGGCCTGCTGCGACCATAGCGTAAGGGTGGCCAGGATCGCTGAACCGAGGGCAAGGGATTTGTTCACCGCTGATCTCCCTACAGGGCGCTGGGTCGGACTCGAAGTCCGGTCAATCTGCAGTTTAGCTTGCCGGGCTGCTGGTTGCAGGACTGTCGCGACGGATTGGCGGATCAACGGCAGCTTGCAAGCGAATGGGGGTTCGACCGGTCTGCTCGGCGGCGGTCGGTTTGCTCCAGTACTCAGCGCCGGCGCACGCAGCGAGATCGGTCAATAATGAGCAACTGGGTTTATGGGAGAGTGTGATGGGAGCGCCCACAAAGGTTGAAAAGCCGGCGAGCCTTGCGGCCAGGTTGGCCGCGATCTTCTCGCGACATTCGGTGGCGCTGGTCAGCCTGATGGTGGCGCTCAGCGGTCTGGCCTACAACACCTGGCGCAATGAAACCACCGAGGCGCAGCGCAGCACCCGCCAGGCGGCCTTTCGCATGCTGGAGGAACTGGGCGAGCTGCAGTCGCGGGTCAACTACCGTTATTTCGCCAATGATCCGGTGCGCGGCGACCGCATTGGCGGCTGGGGTCAGGTGCTGTTCCTGCGCGACTTGTCCGCACTCATGCCGGCTCCCGTGGGAGAGGATGCGGCGGCCCTGCAGCAGGTCTGGTCCGAGCATGGTGACGCGCTGGACCAGGGCGATGCGGAAGCGGAGAGGCGGATCAGCTCGGCGCTGTCGCTGTTGCGCGAAGACGTGCTGAAGTCGCTGCAGCAGCTGCACTAGCGGCGCAGCTGTTCACCGAATCGCTCCGGGTGGCGCTCGCGGGCCACCCGGGAGCAGCATCACTCAGCTGGCCAGCGCCTGCGCGGCCGGCATGTAGTCATAGCCCAGATCGCGCGCGACCGCCTCGTAGGTCACCTTGCCGGCGTGCACATTCAGCCCGTTGAGCAGGTGCGGATCATCCAGCATCGCCTGCTTGGGCCCCTTGCGGGCCAGCTGCAGGGCAAAGGGCAGGGTGGCGTTGGTAAGCGCAAAGGTCGAGGTGCGGGCCACGCCACCCGGCATATTGGCCACGCAATAGTGAATCACCCCGTCCACCTCGTAGGTGGGGTTCTGATGGGTGGTGGCCTTGCTGGTTTCAAAGCAGCCGCCCTGATCGATCGCCACGTCCACCAGCACGGTGCCGGGGCGCATCGCGCTCAGATCCTGGCGAGTCACCAGCTTGGGCGCGGCAGCGCCGGGAATCAGCACTGCGCCGATGATCAGATCCACTTCCGGCAGCGCTTCTTCAATCGCTTCACGGGTGGAGTAGATGGTGTTCAGCCGGTCGCCGTAGAGCTCATCCAGATATTTCAGGCGCTCCAGCGAGCGGTCGAGGATGGTGACATTGGCATTCATGCCCATCGCCATCCGGGCGGCATTGATGCCCACCACGCCGCCGCCAATCACCAGCACCTGCGCCGGCTTCACCCCGGGAACGCCGCCCAGCAGCACGCCGATCCCGCCCTGGGCGCGTTCCAGCGCGTGGGCACCGGCCTGGATCGACATCCGTCCGGCGACTTCGCTCATTGGCGCCAGCAGCGGCAGCCCGCCCTTCTTGTCGGTGACGGTTTCGTAGGCGATCGCGGTGCAGCCGGATTTCACCAGCGCCGCGGTCTGCTCTGGATCGGGGGCCAGATGCAGGTAGGTGTAGAGCAGCTGCCCTTCGCGCAGCATCGCGCATTCGTTGGGCTGCGGCTCCTTCACCTTGATGATCATCTCGGCCCGGGCAAAGATCTCCTCGGCGCCGTCGACAATGCTGGCACCGGCTTTTTCATACAGGTCATCGGTCAATCCGATCGCGGCACCACCGTCTTTCTGGATCATGACCTGATGGCCGGCCGCGGTCAGTTCGCGCGCACCTGCTGGGGTCAGGCCGATTCGATATTCGTGATTCTTGATTTCCTTGGGGACGCCGATAAGCATGCCTGAGCCCTCCCGGGGCAGCGCTGACGAGATTGAAAGGCCGCCGATTGTATGCCTTTACGGGCCTTGGCGCAGGCTGTCGCCCGGTCGGTGGTTCAGCATCGGGCAAGGCGCGTCCGCTGCCCAGCCGGGGCGCTCATCCGGGCGGACCGCAGGCGCGCTCCGCTGCGCTTGCAGTCGCGGATTCGGGTGATGAGAAAACTTGACGCCAGGACGCCTTCAGGGCGTGATTATCATCAAGAATATCGATCAGCAGCGAACTGCTGCCCTTGCAGGCGCGCAATGTGTTGAATATCTGCGATCATTGGCGGGTCAAGCACAAGAAGGCCAGGGTCGTTGGAGATCGGAGAACGTCTGCGCACGGTTCGCGAAAGTCATGGATTGAGCCAGCGCGAGCTGGCGCGCAGAGTGGGCGTGACCAACAGCACCATCTCATTGATCGAGCAGGACAAGGTCAGCCCCTCGATCTCCAGCCTGAAGAAGGTGCTGGACGGTATTCCGATCTCGCTGGCGCGCTTTTTCACCATGGATCTGCAGCGAGAAGAGGACAGTCCCTTCTATCAGGCCGATCAGCTGCCGGACATTGGCTCGGGCGATATTCACTATTACCTGGTCGGGGAAAACTTTCCCTCGCCCAAGCTGTGCATGCTGCGCGAGATCATGCCGCCCGGCAGCGATACCGGCGAAGAGATGCTCAGCCACGAGGGAGAGGAGGGAGGCTTCGTGCTCGCCGGCCAGGTGGAAATCCAGATTGGTCAGCAGCGCCGGACCCTGGGTCCAGGCGAGGCCTATTACTTTGACACCCGTCTGCCGCACCGTTTCCGCAACGCCGGCGATGAAGATGTCGTCATCGTCAGCGCCAGCACGCCGAGGACCTTTTGATTCGCCGCGCGCGACCAGCGGTCCGCAGCCCTGTCGGGGTGGTCCTATGGCGGCATTGATCGAACAATGCGCATCGCGCTCAAGCACACACTACTGTCCGGGAGATCGCCATGTCGGCACCGCAAACTCGTGAACAATGGCAGGCGCTGGCTGATCAGCTGACGCCGCGCAATCAGTGTCTGATCGAGGGTCAATGGGTGGCTGCCGCCTCCGGGCGCACCTTTGATTGCATCAGTCCGATCGACGGACGCGTCATCACCCAGGTCGCCGATGGCGGCAGCGAGGACATCGACCGCGCGGTGGCCAGCGCCCGCGCCGCCTTCGAGGACGGCCGCTGGTCGCGTCGGGCGCCAGTGGAGCGCAAGAAGATCGTGCAGCGCTGGGCCAGCCTGATCGAGGCAAACGCGGTCGAGCTGGCGCTGCTCGAGTCGCTGGACATGGGCAAGCCGGTGGGTGATGCGCTGGGCGTGGACGTCAAGGGCACGGTGCGCTGCATCAGCTGGACCGCGGAGGCGGTGGACAAGGTTTATGGCGAGGTCGCCCCGACTGGCGCGAAGGAGCTGGGCCTGATTACCCGTGAACCGCTGGGGGTGATCGGCGCCATTGTGCCGTGGAATTTCCCGATGCTGATGGCGAGCTGGAAGCTGGCGCCAGCGCTGGCGACCGGCAACAGCATTGTGCTCAAACCGTCCGAGAAGTCCCCGCTGAGCGCGCTCAAGCTGGGCGAACTGGCGCTGGAGGCGGGGATTCCGCCCGGCGTGTTCAATATCGTCACCGGATTTGGGCCCAGCGCAGGCGAACCGCTGGCGCTGCACATGGATGTTGACGGGCTGGTGTTCACCGGCTCTACCGGGGTGGGGCGGCACCTGCTGCAGTGCGCAGGTCGCTCGAATCTGAAGCGCACCTACCTGGAGTGCGGCGGCAAGAGTCCGAACATCGTGTTTGCCGATGCGCCGGATTTGCGGCGTGCCGCCGTAGCCGCCGCCGGCGCGATCTTCTTCAACCAGGGTGAAGTCTGCACCGCCGCCTCCCGTCTGCTGGTGCAGCGCTCGATCCAGGAAGAATTCGTCGCCGAAGTGGTCAAGGCCGGTAAGCGGATGCAGCCGCAGCACCCTTTTGAGCCGCGGGCGGCGATGGGTGCGATGGTCGATCAGGGTCAGATGGAGCGGGTGCTGGGCTTTATTGCCACCGGTCAATCCCAGGGTGCGCAGCTGGCCCTGGGCGGCCGCCGCGCACTGGCCGAGACCGGTGGCTACTACATCGAGCCCACCATCTTTGACCAGGTCCAGCCCGAGCACACCATTGCCTGCGAGGAGATCTTCGGGCCGGTGCTGAGCGTGATCGAGTTCGAGGACGAGGCGGAGGCGGTGCGCATCGCCAATGCCAGTCAATACGGGCTGGCCGCCGGGCTGTGGACCGCCGATATCAGCAAGGCTCACCGGGTGGCCCGGGATCTGCGCGCCGGCAGCGTCTGGGTCAACTATTGGGATGGCGGCGACATGACTGCGCCCTTCGGCGGCTACAAGCAGTCCGGCAACGGTCGCGACAAGTCACTGCACGCCTTCGACAAGTACACCGAGATGAAGGCGACCTGGATACATCTGGGGTAGTCGACAACGCAGCGCAGGCGGCCTTTTCGGAAATGGCCGTGCAGACGGCGTAGCGGGCCAACCCTACCCGATAGGCGGGAGCGCTCGGCTATCATCGCCGTTGCTTCTGACTGCTGGTGACGCGATTGAACAACGAACAGAGCCTGACCCTGACCCGGCCAGACGATTGGCATCTGCATCTGCGTGACGGCGAGATGCTCGGCGGGGTGCTGCCGGATACCGTGCGCCGCTTCGCCCGGGCGATCGTGATGCCAAACCTGAGCCCGCCGGTGACCACGGTGGTCGCTGCGCAAGCCTATCGCCAGCGAATCCTCGATCGATTGCCGGCCGGCGCCGAGTTTGAGCCGCTGATGACCCTCTATCTGACCGAGGCGACCAGCCCGGACGAGATTCTGCGCGCCAGGGACTGCGGCGTCGTGCACGCGCTCAAGCTCTATCCGGCCGGGGCCACCACCAACGCCGAGCACGGCGTTCGCGAACTGGCTCGCTGCACCGCAGTGCTGGAGGCGATGCAGCGGGTGGGCATGCCGCTGCTGGTGCACGGGGAAGTCACCGATCCCAAAATCGACATCTTTGATCGCGAGGCGGTGTTCATCGAGCGGGTGCTGAGCCCGCTGGTCCGCGATTTTCCGGCGCTCAAGGTGGTCCTCGAGCACATCACCACCTCAGCGGCCGCGGGCTTCGTGCGCTCGGCGCCGGATCAGGTGGCGGCCACCATCACCGCGCACCATCTGCTGCTCAACCGCAACGCGATCTTCGCCGGCGGCATTCGACCGCACGCCTATTGCCTGCCGGTGCTCAAGCGCGAGCAGCACCGTCAGGCCCTGGTGGCGGCGGCGACCAGCGGCAATCCCAAGTTCTTTCTCGGCACCGACAGCGCACCGCACCTGCGTCAGGCCAAGGAAGCCGCCTGCGGCTGTGCCGGGATCTACACCGCGCA
>JAGRJL010000312.1 GCA_020442775.1 Lysobacterales bacterium
TGCCGACACCGGCGCCGCCGAACAGGCCGACCTTGCCGCCCTTGGCAAACGGGCACATCAGATCGATGACCTTGATCCCGGTCTCCAGCAGTTCGCTGGTGGCGGCCTGCTCTTCATAGCTGGGAGCATTGCGATGGATGACCCAACGCTCTTCTTCGCCGATGGGGCCGGCTTCGTCGATTGGGGTGCCGAGCACGTCCATGATCCGACCCAGGGTCTTGGTGCCGACCGGCACCTTGATGCCTTCGCCGGTGTTGCGCGCATCCAGACCGCGCTTCAGGCCGTCAGTGGATCCCAGCGCAATACAGCGCACCACGCCGTCACCCAGCTGCTGCTGCACTTCGAGGGTGATATCGGTACCGTCGATCTTCAGTGCGTCGTAGATCTTGGGCACGTCGCTGCGGGCGAACTCGACGTCGATGACCGCGCCGATGATCTGAACTACCTTGCCGGAACTCATCTGACTAACTCCTAGGCTTATGTCTGCTTGCCGCAGTCCGCCGGTTTCGCGACTGTGGCGGATCTGTTTGCGTTACTGCGCTCTTAGACGGCGGCAGCACCGCTGACAATTTCGGAAATTTCTTGGGTGATCGCAGCCTGGCGGGCCTTGTTGTAGACCAGGGTGAGATCGTCGATCAGCTTGTTGGCGTTGTCCGAGGCGCTCTTCATGGCGACCATTCTCGCCGCGTGCTCAGAAGCCAGGTTCTCCAGCGCTCCCTGGTAGACCAGCGACTCGATGTAACGCGAAAGCACGTGATCGAGAATGTCTTCGGCCGACGGCTCGTAGATGTAGTCCCACGCGTGGGTGGACTGCAGATCATCGGTGGGCGGCAGCGGAAGCAGCTGATCAACGGTGGGCTTCTGGCTCATCGTGTTGATGAAGTCGTTGTAGGCCAGCTGCAGTCGATCGATCTTGCCGTCGCTGTAGGCATCCAGCACAACTTTGATGACGCCCACCAGTTTTTCGACCTGCGGCTGCTCACCCAGATGAGTGACGGTGCCGACCAGATTGACCTTGAGGCGCTTGAAGAAGGCCACCGCCTTGCTGCCAATGGCGACCACGTCGACTTCGACATCCTGCGACTGCCACTGCTTGATTTCGGCCAGAATCTTGCGGAACAGATTGGAATTGAGGCCACCGCAGAGTCCGCGATCGGTGCTGATCACCACATAGCCTACGCGCTTGACCGCTTCCCGTTCGACCAGAAAGGGATGCTGAACCTCGGTATTGGCTGAGGCCAGATGGCCGATCGCCTGACGCATCAGGCGCGCATAGGGGCGTGAGGCCCGCATCAGATCCTGGGCACGACGAATCTTGCTGGCCGACACCATCTCCAGAGCGCGCGTCACCTTCTTGGTGTTCTGCACACTCTTGATTTGGGTACGAATTTCGCGTCCACCTGCCATATCGTTCTCGTCTCTACTCGCTCATTCAGGCTACAAACTGGAGTCTCGTCGCCCGACGAGATCAATCCCGCCGAGCTTCGATCCAGCTGTGCTTACCAGCTGCCGGTTTTCTTGAAGTCTTCGATGCCGCTCTTGAAGGTGGCTTCGATATCGCCGTTCCAATCGCCGGAGGCGACGATCTGCTCGACCAGCGCACCATGGTTCTGGTTGAAGTAGCCGTGCAGACCCTTCTCGAAGGCGAGGATTTCGGCCAGCGGGATATCGTCCAGGTACCCCTTCTCGGCGGCGTAGATGGACAGCGACATCAGCGCAATGTTGAGCGGAGCGTACTGCGCCTGCTTCATCAGCTCGGTCACGCGCTGACCGCGCTCCAGCTGCGCGCGGGTGGCCGCGTCCAGATCGGAGGCGAACTGGGCGAAAGCCGCCAGTTCACGATACTGCGCGAGCGCCAGCTTGACGCCGCCGGACAGCTTCTTGACGATCTTGGTCTGTGCGGCGCCACCGACACGGGACACCGAGACACCGGCGTTCACCGCGGGACGGATACCGGCGTTGAACAAATCGGTTTCCAGGAAGATCTGGCCGTCGGTGAT
>JAGRJL010000313.1:0-171 GCA_020442775.1 Lysobacterales bacterium
CCAGGATGTCGGAGCTGTCGCCGTGCTCGGCGACCAGCGACTTGCTGGTCTCGTCGTTGCGGTCCTTGAAGAACTGGTGGTCGTAAAGCACACCGGGACCGACGACTTCCTTGCGACCCACGCGACGATTGAACTTCATCCGGCCTACGCCGGACAGATCGTAGCGATCGG
>JAGRJL010000313.1:184-5084 GCA_020442775.1 Lysobacterales bacterium
TCCTTGGTCGGCGGCTCGCCCGGACGCATCATCCGGTAAATCTCCACCAGCGCGTCCAGCTGACCCTTGGTCGGGTCGATCCGCAGCGTGTTGGAAATGTAGGGTCCGCGATCGAGATCGTTGACGAAAATGGTGCCAAAGCTCTTGATGCCGGCCTTGCGGAACAGCGCCAGATGCTCTTCGATGATCTCGTCGTTGGCATCCGCGAGCAGCTCGCCGGTGTCCGGATCGACGATATCGTGGGCCAGGATGCGGCCAATCAAGTAATCGTCGGGCACCTGCAGGGTGCTGAGCTTGGCCTTCTCCAGCATGTTGACGTGACGAGAGGCGATGCGCTTGCCGGCCTCGACAATCACCTTGTCGCCGATCTTGAGGTCGAAGCTGGCGGTCTCACCGCGCAGACGCTCCGGAACCAGCTCCATTTCGGCGCCGTCGGCGCTCAGGGTGAACTGGTTCACCTCGAAGAAGATGTCGAGGATCTCGGTGTTGTCATAGCCCAGCGCGCGCAGCAGCACCGTCACCGGCAGCTTGCGGCGGCGATCGATACGGGTAAACACCGCGTCCTTGGCGTCGAACTCGAAGTCCAGCCAGGAACCACGGTAGGGGATCACTCGCGCGGAATACAGCAACTTGCCGGAGCTATGGGTCTTGCCACGATCGTGGTCAAAGAAGACACCGGGCGAGCGGTGCAACTGCGACACGATGACGCGCTCGGTGCCGTTGACGATGAAGGTGCCGGTGTCGGTCATGAGCGGCAGTTCGCCCATGTAGACTTCCTGCTCCTTGACGTACTTCACCGCCTTGTTGCCGCTTTCCTTGTCATAGATGACCAGACGCACAGTCACCCGCAGTGGAGCGCCGTAGGAAAGGCCGCGCGACTTGCATTCGCGCACATCGAAGGGCGGCTCGCCCAGGCGATAGCTGACGTACTCCAGGGCGGCATTGCCCGAGTAGCTGGAAATCGGAAAGACCGATTTCAGTGCGCCATGCAATCCCTTCTCGTCGAGGTCGTTGCGTGCGCGCTCTAGCTGCAAGAATTCCTTGTAGGAATCCACCTGAATCGAGAGCAACGAAGGTACTTCAACGACCGCCATGGTCTTGCCGAAGTCCTTACGGATGCGCTTCTTCTCGGTGAAGGAGTAGGTCATGGTCTCTACCACCCTTGGTCTGAAGTTCTGCCCGGGCCGCGGTAACCCAGCAGAAACGGAAAATCGAAAACCGCAAGACCGGAATCGCTGCCCGTCGAGCCAATCACGCTCGGGTCAATTCCGCTCTTTCGGTTTCCCGGATTGCCACACACGGCGAGAGCCCGGGGGCAAAAACCCCCAGGCTCCGCTTGGTACTTTGAGTAAAGCAGTCAATCGGTCGCTTACTTGATTTCGACCGACGCACCAGCTTCCTCAAGATCTTTCTTCATCTTGTCAGCTTCTTCCTTGCTGACGCCTTCCTTGACGGTGGTCGGGGCGCTTTCCACCAGGTCCTTGGCTTCCTTCAGACCCAGGCTGGTGATCGCGCGAACCGCCTTGATCACGTTGACCTTGTTGGCGCCAATCGAGGCCAACACGACGTTGAACTCGGTTTGCTCTTCAGCGGCAGCGGCGGCTGCACCACCGCCAGCGGCGGCAGCGACGGCAACCGGAGCGGCTGCGGAAACGCCAAACTTGTCTTCCATGGCCTTCACCAGGTCCATGATTTCCATCAGGCTCTTGGAGGCAATTGCCTCGATGATTTCTTCGTTGCTGAGGGACATTTTTCCCACTCCTCAAATGAAACGGCTAGTAGTAGTGATTCGGTGTGCTTTGTTCGCGAGTGACCCGATTAAGCGGCCTGCTTCTGCTCGGCGACGCCGTTGATGGTCCTTGCCAGCATGGAAGCCGGCTCGGCCAAGGTGCGTACCAGCTTGCTGGCCGGCTGGGTCAGCATGCCCAGCAGGATAGCCAGCGCCTGTTCGCGCGTCGGCAAGTTGGCGAGACGCTCTACCTCAGTCGGCCCATACATCTGACCGCCGATAGCGACGATCTTGGGAATCAGCTTGTCGTTGGTTTTGGCATAGTCCTGCACCAAACGACCTGCTGCGCCCGGGTCTTCCTGAGAAAAGGCATACATCAGGGGTCCCGTGAGCGCTTCACCGATGCATTCGTAATCGGTCCCGCTGACCGCACGTTTCACCAGGGTGTTTTTGACCACCTTGAGAAAAACGCCGCCGTCACGAGCCTTCTTGCGAAGGTCGGTCAATTGCGCCACGGTTAGCCCGCGGTATTCGGCGGCCACCAGGGACACCGCTCCACGAGCTACTTCCGCGAGCTCGGCAACGACCTCTTTCTTCTGTTCGAAATTGAGTGCCATTGCGATTGCTCCAATCAAGATCCGGACTTTCGACCGGATCCACTATGGCCACCCCCACAGACTGTGGAGGCGGGGTCAAGGTGAGCGAAAACCCACTTTGACCGGTGTCGGCACAGCCATATCCAAAAAAGGAACGGGCGGCACCATCTACGCAGGCTGGAAATTCCGATTAAGGAGTCGTTGATTTGTGATCCAACGACGCCGCCTGCGGTCTTTGACGGACAACCTCAAACCGCGAGGCGCCACCAAAACTTCATTCCCTCAGACCTTAGGCCTGAGAGCTCTCCAAACTCGTCTGATCCACCGCGATACCCAGACCCATGGTGGTGGAGACCGTGATCTTGCGAACGTATTGACCTTTCGCACCGGCGGGCTTGGCCTTGTGCAGATCGGCCAGCAGCGCCTGCAGGTTCTCCTTCAGCGCATCGGTTTCAAAGGAAACCTTGCCGATGGTGCAGTGGATGATGCCGCCCTTGTCATTGCGGTAGCGCACCTGACCAGCCTTGGCGTTCTTGACCGCAGTCGCCACATCGGGTGTCACGGTTCCAACCTTCGGATTGGGCATCAGGCCACGCGGACCCAGCAACTGACCGAGCTTGCCGACCACGCGCATGGCGTCCGGCGAAGCAATGACGGTGTCGTAGTTGAGATCACCGGCCTGCATCTTCTCGGCCAGATCCTCGAAACCGACGGCGTCGGCGCCTGCTTCCAGCGCTTTGGCGGCATTGTCTCCCTGGGTGAACACGGCGACTCTGACGGTCTTGCCAGTACCATTGGGGAGCACGGTCGAGCTACGCACGTTCTGGTCGGACTTGCGCGCATCAATGCCAAGACGCACGGCGACGTCGACGGCTTCCACGAACTTCACTTTGGAGCTGCTCTTGAGAATTCCCAGGGCCTCTTCCAGCGGATAGGCCTTGCCCGGAACCACCAGATCACGCAGTGCCTTGTAGCGCTTGCTTACTTTTGCCATGGCTTAACCCTCCACCACCAAACCCATGCTGCGGGCACTGCCCGCAATCGTCCGCACCGCCGCGTCCAGATCGTTCGCGGTCAGGTCCGGCTCCTTCGCCTTCGCCACCTCTTCCAGCTGGGCGCGAGTCACCTTGCCCACCTTCTCGGTATTGGGCCGCGACGAACCCTTGGGCAGGTTCAGCGCCTTCTTCAGCAGCACCGAGGCCGGCGGGGTCTTGGTAATGAAGGTGAAGCTGCGATCGGTGTAGACCGTAATCACGCAGGGAATCGGCAGACCCGGCTCCACCTTCTGGGTGGCTGCATTGAAGGCCTTGCAGAACTCCATGATGTTGACGCCACGCTGACCCAGCGCCGGCCCAACCGGTGGGCTGGGATTGGCCTGCCCGGCTTTCACCTGCAGCTTGATGTATCCAGCAACTTTCTTTGCCATGATGTTTGCTCCGTGGGTGCAATCGGTGACGCCGCTTTGCCGTCACCTCCCCTCTGTTGAAAATCGATGCCGTCGGCGTTCGACGAAAATCGGCTACTTACGCTTTTTCCACCTGCGAGAATTCGAGCTCCACCGGTGTGGATCGCCCGAAAATCAATACCGCAACCTTCAGTCGACTCTTGTCGTAATTGACTTCCTCGACCACCGCATTGAAGTCGTTGAACGGCCCGTCAATGACCCGCACCATTTCACCGACCTCAAACAGCACCTTCGGTCGAGGCTTCTCGACCCCTTCCTGCACTCGCTGCAAAATGGTGTCGGCTTCCTTGTCGGAGATAGGCAACGGGCGATCGGCGGTTCCACCAATGAAACCCATCACCTTCGGGGTTTCCTTGACCAGATGCCAGGACTCGTCATCGATGCGGATGGAACGACCGTCCTGATTGGTTTCAATCTGTACCAGCACATAGCCGGGAAAGAACTTGCGCTCACTCCGACGCTTCTGACCCTGGCGCATCTCGACGACCTCTTCGGTCGGCACCAGGACGTCGCCGAACTTGTCGTCCAGACCGGACCGCCCGATGCGATCGTGCAGGGAACGTTTGACTTGGTGCTCAAAGCCCGAGTAGGCGTGCACCACATACCAGCGCTTGGCCATGCTCTGCTCCTAACCAACCAGTAGCCGAATGATCCACGCCAGCAAATAGTCAATCACCCAGAGCAACAGGCCAACGATGATGACCACCACCATGATCACGATGGTCGTCTGCAGTGTTTCCTGTCGCGTGGGCCAGACCACCTTGCGCATTTCAAACTGCGCCTGGCGGGCGAATTCCAAGAAGCGGCGCCCGATCGCGGTGCTGAGCAATACGCCAGCACCCGCGCCAAGACCACCCACGACGGCCAGAATGCGGCTATAGGTAGGCCAGTCAGACTCGAACCAATAGAACGCACCAACGCCGGCGATCACCAACGCGATCCCGACGATCCATTTCAGCATGTCTACCGGACCAAATCCGGAGGTTGTTACGGCTTCCGCCTTGGAACTCATTCGTAGTGCGCCTGCTTCCTGCCGCGTGCACAAAAGGGGCCCGCATGATGGCAGGCCAGGAGGGAATCGAACCCCCAACCTGCGGTTTTGGAGACCGC
>JAGRJL010000314.1:0-1330 GCA_020442775.1 Lysobacterales bacterium
CGATACTTGCTCCCGAACAGCGCAGGCACTAGCCTGCCGCACCTCGCTAACGCGTGATTTTGGGAGAATCCGTTGAGCTACTGCAAAGCGCTGCTGGCGCTGTCCATCACTGTCGTTCTATCCGCCTGTGGCAACCAGCCCCAATCGGACGCTGCGCCAACCGCTGCCGCCGATCCGGCGGAAACTGCCGACCAGTTCGTGGCCCGGGTCAATCAGACTATGGTCAAGGAAACTCCGCTGCAGACCTCTGCAGCCTGGATCGGCTCCACCTACATCAACGACGACAGCGCGCGGATCGAGTCGGCGTCCAACGAACGCGCACTGGGTCAGCTCAGTCAGTGGGTTGCCGAAGCGGCGAAGTTCGACGGCGATCTTTCGGCGGCGACCGCCCGCTCGCTCAAGCTGCTCAAGCTCAGCAGCCCCAATCCGGCCCCCAGCGATCCGGAAAAGCTGGCCGAACTGGCCCAGCTCACCACCCGCATGCAGGGCGCCTATGGCGCGGGCAAGTATTGCACCGACGAAAAGGATCCGACCAGCTGCCGCAACCTGGGCGATTTGTCCGAGGTGCTGGCCAAGAATCGCGACTATGACGCCCAGCTGGAAGCCTGGCAGGGCTGGCACAGCATCGCGCCGGCGCTCAAGCCGGACTATCAGCGCTTTGCCGAGCTGGTCAACGAGGGTGCTCGCGATATCGGCTTCGCCGACGCCGGCGAGCTGTGGCGCTCGGGCTACGACATGAGTCCGGCTGAGGTGATGACCGAGACCGACCGGCTGTGGGGCCAGGTGCAGCCGCTTTATGAGCAACTGCACTGCTATGCCCGCGGCAAGCTGGTCGAGCACTACGGCGAGCGCGGCCAGGTCAACGGAATGATCCCGGCGCACCTGACCGGCAACATGTGGCAGCAGGACTGGTCCAATCTGTGGCAATACCTGCAGCCCTATCCCAACGCCGGCAGCCTGGACATCACCAGCAAGCTGGAAGCGCAGCGCGAGGCCAGGTTGCGCGAGGAACTGGCCAAGCTGGACGCCAAGGCAGAAGTGGTTGACCTTGCCGAGGCCCATTTCCGTGCCGACTATGCGCAGGCTACGGCGATGACCAGGCTGGCCGAGAGCTTTTACGTCTCACTGGGGATGCCGTCGCTGCCGGAGAGCTTCTACACCGATTCGCAGCTGACCAAGCCGCGCGATCGCGAGGTGGTCTGTCACGCCAGCGCCTGGCCGATGGACACCACCGGGCAGGTGCGGATCAAGATGTGCATCAAGCCGACCGAAGAGGAGCTGACCACGATCTACCACGAGCTGGGTCACATCTATTACTACCTGGCCTACA
>JAGRJL010000314.1:1469-3876 GCA_020442775.1 Lysobacterales bacterium
CAAATGCGGATGGCGCTGTCCAATGTCGCCTTCATGCCATTTGGACTGCTGATCGATCGCTGGCGCTGGGGCGTATTCGACGGCTCCATCACCCCGGACCACTACAACCAGGCCTGGTGGGATCTGAAAGCCAAGTATCAGGGCGTGGCGCCGGTCAGCGAGCGCGGCGAGGAATTCTTCGATCCGGGCGCGAAGTATCACGTGCCGGCCAACACCCCCTACACCCGTTACTTCCTGGCGCGGGTGCTGCAGTTCCAGTTCTACAAGGCACTATGTGATGCGGCTGGCCATACCGGGCCGCTGCACAGCTGCAGCTTCGCCGGCAATACCGAAGCCGGTGCGAAGTACTGGGAAATGCTCAAGCGCGGACAGAGCCAGCCCTGGCAGCAGACGCTGGCCGAGCTCACCGGCGGCGAGAGCATGGACGCCTCGGCGATCCTGGAATATTTCGCGCCGCTGCAAGCCTGGCTGACCGAGCAAAACGCCGGCAAGACCTGCGGTTACTGATGCTGCTGACCCCGTCGGCGGCGCTGACGGGGTCGATGATTTCCGCTTCGGCAGGGGAGGGGACTTCGGATGAGCGTGGCGGCGCGGATGCGCGAGTTCGAGTCGGCACTCGACCAAAGGGCGCCGCCAGAGAACTTTCTGGTCGCCCGGATCGACGGGCGTAATTTCACCCGGCTGACCCGGGAACGGCATCGGTTCAAGGCGCCGTTTGATGAGCGATTCCGCGATCTGATGGTGATCGCGGCCAGGCATCTGATGGATTGCGGTTTTCGGGTACGGCTGGCCTACCTCCAAAGCGACGAGATCTCGCTGCTGCTCGACAAGAACGACGCGACCTTCGGGCGCAGCATGCGCAAGATTCTGTCCCTACTCGCCGCCGAGGCCAGGGCGTCGTTCTCCGTCGCGCTGGGCGCGGTGGGCGCATTTGATTGCCGGCTGAGCGTCCTGCCTACGGTTGATCGAGTGGTGGACTATTTTCTCTGGCGTCAGGGCGATGCTTTCAGGAATGCGCTGAATGCCTATTGCTACTGGATGTTGCGCGATCAGGGTGGTAGCGCCGAGGAAGCCACTGCGCACTTGCGCGGCATGGCGAGTTCGGCCAAGCACGACCTGCTGTTTGCCTAGGGAATCAACTTCAATGATGTGCCGGTGTGGCAGCGCCGCGGGATTGGCCTGTGCTGGGATCTGGTCCAGGGCGAAGGCGTGAATCCGATTAGCGGCGAGCCGCAGCAGATGCAGCGCCGCCGCCTCATCGTCGACGAGTCGCTACCCATGGGCGACGGCTTTGCGGACTGGGTACGGCGGGCGACTGACTGAAACTTGCTGCGCGCCGTTGCCGTCCACCGAGGGCCTGCCATACTGGCAACCCGATTGGTCATCGGTCATTGTTCATGCGCCCTGTAGTTCAGTTTGTTTGCGCGGTGATCGCACTGCTGCCGGGTTGGCTGCACGCCCAGGAATCGGCAAATGACTGCGGCGTGGAATCTATCGTGCTGGGTATCGCCCAGGACGCCGGCATCCCGCAAATCGGGAATCCGGCAGATCCCGCGTGGGCGCATCCCGAGCAGCGACGGCTGGCAACCTCGCTGGCGCTGGTGGATCGCGATCAGGGCAAGCGCTATCTGTTCGAGGCGACGCCCGATCTGCGTGAGCAGCTGCAGCGTCTCGATCAGCTTGCGCCCATCGAGGGTGGCGGCCTGGGAATCGACGGTGTCTTCCTCACCCACGCCCACATCGGCCACTACGCCGGGCTGATCTTTCTCGGCCACGAATCGGCCGGAGCGCGCTCGGTGCCGGTTTATGCGATGCCGCGAATGCGCGAGTTTCTGGTGGCAAACGGTCCCTGGGACCAACTGGTGCGCTACCAGAACATTTTGCTCAGACCGCTAGAGGACGCCACCGTCACCTCTCTGAGCGATGTGCTTTCGGTCACCCCCTACCGGGTGCCGCATCGGGACGAGTATTCAGAGACGGTAGGCTTTTCCATTCGCGGCCCGGAGCGCTCGGTCCTGTTCATCCCCGATGTCGACAGCTGGGACCGCTGGCTCAGCGAGTTTGACCGCAGTATCAAGGCGATGATCGAGACCCACGACGTGGCCTACCTGGACGCCACTTTCTACGACGATCATGAGCTGGGCGGTCGCGACATGTCGGCAATCCCGCACCCGCGAATCGCCGCCGCGATGGATCGCTTCGACGCGCTGGCGCCGGCAGACCGCGCCAAGGTGCGCTTCATCCATCTCAACCACAGCAATCCGGCGCGCTACGCCGACTCATCCGAGCGTGCCCAGATCAGCGAACGCGGCTACCGGGTCGCGGAAGAGGGCGAGCGCGTGTGTCTGGGAAATTGATGAGCACCGCTCGCGGCGGTGCTTGGCTCTTCTGGCTACTGGAACTGGCT
>JAGRJL010000315.1:0-2265 GCA_020442775.1 Lysobacterales bacterium
GGCAACCGAACCAGAGGCAACCGTTCTGGTTGGGGACCTCAACGCAACGCCATGGTCGGCAGACTTTCGCCGGCTGGTGTCCTGGGGCCTGAACCCGGGCAGCCACTGGCCGACCCCTACCTGGTCGCCGAGCGATGGCCTGGGCTGGGCGCTGGGTCTGCCCATTGACCACGTGCTGAGCGGTTCGGGCTGGCACATCGTCGACCGCCGGATTGGACCGCCGGTGGGCTCGGATCACCGACCGCTGCTGGCCATTCTGGTCCCCACTGAGCCTGAGCTCAGCGATTGACCTCGCTGGAAGCCGATTGCTGACCCAGCAACAGCGCGGAGATGCTGCCGCGAGCCTGCACCGAGGCAATCAGCAGGTAGGCGCCGAAATACAGAAAGCCGCCGATCAGCGCACCAACGGCGAACAGCCAGCCTGCACCTGAGCCGCGGTGGCGCCACAGCACCCACAGCGCGGATACCACCAGATAGCAGCTGAAATCGGCGGCAAATTGACCGCTCCAGCCCATCGCCGCCAAAGACTCCGCGGCGGCGGGAAGGAAGTTCAACCCTTCGTTGGCGACGGTCAGCACGGTGTAACCGAGCAACGACAGCAGCAGGATGGCAGCGATTGCCTGAAAGATGCGCATGGTGAGTGCCAAATGTAGCGAGTGCTACGTAAATGTAGCATTCGCTACATTTCGTCCGCAAGCGCTGGCATGAAGCCGGAGCTGGACTATGCTGCGAGCATGGGTGATGCGCTGATTCGACTGCAGGATGTGGGCAAGACCTACCCCGGCGAAGTGCCGGTGGTGGCCCTGGCAGAGGTGACGCTGGAGCTGTACGCCGGCGAACTGGTCGTGCTGCTGGGCCCCTCGGGCAGCGGCAAGTCGACCCTGCTCAATCTGGTCGGCGGCCTCGACCAACCCAGCAGCGGACGGATCTGGTATGGCCAGCAGGAACTGCTGGCAAGCGATGATCGGGCACTGACCGCCTACCGCCGCGCAGAGGTCGGCTTTGTTTTTCAGTTCTACAACCTGGTCCCCAGCCTCACTGCCCGTGAGAACGTGGCGCTGGTGACCCAGATCAGCGATTCGGCGATGGATCCGGCCGAAGCGCTGATCGAAGTGGGTCTGGGGCACCGGATGGATCAGTTTCCCGCGCAGCTCTCCGGCGGTGAGCAGCAGCGGGTGGCGGTCGCCCGCGCGATTGCCAAGCGGCCCCGAGTGCTGCTCTGCGATGAACCCACCGGTGCGCTGGACTCGCGCACCGGTTCGAAGGTGCTGGAGGTGATCGAGAGCGCCAACCGGCGGCTGGGCGCGGTGACCGTGGTGATTACCCACAACGTGGCGATCGCGGCGATGGCGGATCGGGTGATCCGGCTGGCCGACGGCCGGGTGGTCGGCGACAGCCGCAACGCGCAGCGGGTGCCGGCGCTGGAGCTGCAGTGGTAGGTCTGTGGCCCAGATCCTTCGGCAGCTGGCTGGCGGCGCGGCCATTGCTGGCCAAATCGGCTCGGGAGCTGTGGGTGATGCGCAGCCAGGTGGCCGCGATTGCGCTGGTGGTGGCGGCAGGCATTGCGACCTATCTGATGTCGATCGCGACCTATGTCTCGCTGGACCAGACCCGCTCGCACTTCTATGCCAAGCAGGGCTTTGCCGACGTCTTTGCCGATCTGGTGCGCGCACCGCAGTCTCTGGCTGCTCGGCTGGCGGAGATCCCCGGGGTTGCGACCCTGGAGACCCGGGTGGTGGGCGGCGGGCAGCTGCAGCTGGCCGGCTTTGCCGATCCCATTCGCTGCTGGATGGTTTCGCTGCCGCAGCAGGGCAGCGGCAGTCTCAACCGGCTCTATCTGCGCCAGGGCCGCTTGCCCGATCCGGGCGCACGCGACGAGATCGTGGTCGCCGAGGCCTTCGCCAGCGCGCATCAACTGCGTCCCGGCGACGCGCTGGAGGCGATCATCCGCGGCAAGGCGCAGACGCTGCGGATCGTCGGCGTGGGGATCTCGCCGGAATTCATCTACCAGATCCAGGCCGGCGCCGCCTTTCCGGATTTCAAACGCTTCGCGGTGCTGTGGATGCGCCGCGAGGCGCTGGCCAGCGCACTGGAGCTGGAACAGGCCTTCAATCAGCTCAGTCTGCGCCTGGCTGATCCGCTGCACGACGAGGCCCCGGTGATCGCCGCGCTGGATAGTGAACTGCGGCGCTTCGGCGCTCGCGGCGCCTATCCCCGTGCCGAGCAGCTCTCGCACAAGTTCCTGAGCGTGGAGTTTGATCAGCT
>JAGRJL010000315.1:2416-2733 GCA_020442775.1 Lysobacterales bacterium
CACTACGCGCAGATGGTGCTGGCGGTGGTTGGGCTGGGGGTGCTGCTGGGGATTGCCGGCGGTTACTGGCTGGGCGCCCAGCTGGGCGCGCTGTACATGGACTTCTACCGCTTTCCCGCGCTGGCGCTGCAGATGCCGCTGTGGGCGGTGCTGAGCGCGATGGCCATCGCCGCTGTGGCGGCACTTGCCGGCGCGCTGTTTTCGTTGCGTCAGGTGGCGCAGATCCAGCCGGCTTCGGCGATGCGGCCTCCGGCCCCGCCCAACTACCAGTCCAGCGCGCTGGAGGCGTTGTTTGGCGGACGTCGCGATCTGCTCGG
>JAGRJL010000316.1 GCA_020442775.1 Lysobacterales bacterium
GCCTGATTCTTGGCCGCGCGGCGCACTTCGTGCAGACGGCGTTCCAGGGTGTCCACTTCCGAACGAGTCGGAACACCCACGGCGCGACAGAGCTGCTCGACCATCTTGTTGGTGGACAAGCGCAGCCGCGACTGCGCATCGACCAGATCGCCGTAAGCGCGGCTGAACTCCTCGGTTAGCGCCATCTCGGCGTAGGCATCTTCCAGCGCATCGATGAATACATCGTAGAGCGCGCGCAGATTCTCTACCCCGCGTCCCTGTTCGCCACGCTCGTCCAGCTTGGCCTGGAATCCTTCCACGCCTGCTTCCAGCGACTGCGCAATCAGGCTGTTGTAGCGGTTCATCGCCTGGCGATAGTCAACTTGCGCCTTGGCATATTCCTGCGCCTGTTCCTGGTACTCGCGCGCCATCCCGAAGGCTGGCATGTTCAACCAGGACCGGACTTCCTCATCGGCCGGAGCGCCCGCCTGCTGCATCCAGCCCAGCATCTGCTGGAGGCCATCACCGATCGGGGAGTTCTGCAGCGGGAAGGCTTCCAGGAAGGGATTGGACAGCTTGAAATCGGCGACCATGCGCTCAGCAGCGCCGCGCAGGTCGGCAGCGTCGAACTGACCGCCGTTCTTCGCCAACTCCTGCATGAAGCGCAAATAGCCGCGACCGTGGTCCAGCAACTGGTCCAGGCCGTTCTGAAGATCGCTGTTGCCCAAAGAACCCTCAAACAGCTTTTGCCATTGGGCCAGTCCATCCTGCCATTGCGGCAACACCGGCTGATCCGGCTTGAGCCCGGCCAGCGCCTGCTGGGTCATGTCGGTGAAGCTCTTCCAGTACTGGCTGGTGAGCTCCTGCCAGTCAAAATCCGGGCCAAAGCCCTTGCCGTAGGTGGCCATCTTCCTCCCCTTGAAAATCCTTGAATACAAACTTCCGGAATCCTATCAGCTGCCTTTGTTGCACTGCAACATAAGTAGTTCAGCCGTTCAGAAATGACAAAGGCGACCCGAAGGTCGCCTTTGTATTTACTGCAGAGCATGATCGGACTGAAGCTTAGGAATCGGCCTTGGCTTCTTCTTCCAGTGCCTTCATGCTGAGTCGAATCCGACCCTGCTTGTCGACTTCCAGCACCTTGACCCGGACCACGTCGCCTTCCTTGAGCTTGTCGGAAACATTCTCGACGCGCTCGTTGGAAATCTGCGAAACGTGAACCAGACCATCACGTCCGGGAAGAATGGTCACAAAGGCGCCGAAGTCCATCAGCTTGACCACCTTGCCCTCGTAGACCCGACCCGGCTCCACATCGGCGGTGATCTGCTCGATGCGCTTGCGCGCAGCGTCGGCGGCGACCTGATTGCTGGACGCAATCACGATGGTGCCGTCATCACGGATATCGATGATCGCGCCGGTCTCTTCGGTGATCGCACGGATGGTGACACCACCCTTGCCGATGACGTCGCGGATCTTGTCCGGATGGATCTTCATGGTGAACAGGCGCGGCGCATAGGTGCTCATTTCCTGACGCGGAGCGTCGATCACCTTGGCCATCTCGCC
>JAGRJL010000317.1 GCA_020442775.1 Lysobacterales bacterium
GTCCAGCAGCCAGTAGGTCAGCCCGAACAACCAGATTTCGGCGATGTGCAGGGCCAGCGCGAACAGGATTCCGTAGAGCACTCGGCGATGGCGATAACTCCCCGGTCGCCGGTTGAGCTGGCGCCAGGCGTAGGTGAGTCCGAGGTAGTGCAGCATGATGGTGGCGATCACGACCGCCAGCATCACCACAAAGACTCCGGCATTGACCCCCCAATGGGTGTAGCTGGAGGCATGGGCGGGCAGCGACAGCGTAAGCAGCGCCACCAAAACTGCAAGCTTAAGGCGCCACATAGCTCACCTCGCCGGCGCTGAACTGCAGATAGAACCACCAACCCGATTGCCCTGCGTGCTGATCGCGGTCGTCGCCGCTGGCGCAACTGCCGGCGCCGCCCGGGAGCAGGCTGGCGAGAACAATCGGCGGCTGACCGGGAAGCGGATTGGGCAACAGGATCTGTTCGGCCGCGGCCTCGCTGAGGAACCCGCGCTGCAACCCCTGGATGATTCCTGCGCCGCTCCACTGGCCACCCTGCTGGGCATCACTGAGCGGCACTGTCACACCCTGCGCATCGAGCAGGCGATCAGCCGGCCGGGTCAGCCAGCAGGGACTGCCCATGGTCGGCAGGCCAGGGCTGTAGCCGCTGGTGGTCCCGCCCAGCGCCTGCAGACAGCTGCCGGCGCTGCTGCTCAGGTAGCTGTCGATTGCTGGATCGACCCCCAACGCATTGGTGCAGCTGGTTCCGGCCACCGGCGCGATACAGTCGCCCGCCACCAGGTCCAGCCGCTGGGGACTGCCGTCGTTGCGGCTGGCCGGACGGAACAGCAGCAGGCTGCTGGCGTCCAGAAATCCATCGGCGGGATTGCTGTCGCCGTTGAGGGCGTCGGCAATCTGCGAATTGAAGGAGATCTGGGTGAAGGGAATCGGATTGTCGGTGAAATCCACGCAGCCAAAGGGCGTTTGCAGAAAGACATGCGGGTCGCGCAGGTACAGCTCGTTGACCCGCATCGCAGTGGGGGTGCCGAACTCGAACTGATCGGCGCCCAACCAGTCGGCGCTCACTTCGCCCCTGGAGGCCAGCGGCAGCAGCAGCGCGGCCCATAACAGCAGGCGACCGCCATCGACGAGGGTGAATGAATCCAATGGTGAATCGCTGCCCATGCTTGACCCATCGAGTTGGCGGATGCCCGCCAGTCGGGCCAAACTATGCCGTCCTTCACTGGTCCGAGTCCACGTGTCGAACCTGCAACGACCAGCGCATCGCGTGGAATTCACCGCTCAGGGCGCGCGGATCGTCAGCGGCGACCAATCGGCGCCCCGGCCATCGAAGCTGAGCGCCTGGCTGCGCCTGGTCAGAGCCGACAAGCCGATTGGCATTCTGCTGCTGTTGTGGCCGACGCTGTGGGCGCTGTGGCTGGCGGCCGGCGGCCTTCCGCCCTTAGCGACCCTGGCGATCTTCGTTGCCGGGGTGGTGCTCACCCGCTCCGGCGGCTGCGTGATCAACGACTACGCCGATCGCTGGCTGGACCCCAATGTGCAACGCACCCAGCAGCGCCCGCTGGCGACCGGCGAAATCAGCGGCACCGAGGGACTGATCGGCTTTGCGCTGATCATGCTGATCGCCTTCGGGCTGGTCCTGCTGACCAATCAGCTGACCATCTATCTCAGTCTGGGCGCGCTGGCGCTGGCGGTGTTCTATCCCTACAGCAAGCGCCTGATCTGGTTTCCCCAGGTGATTCTGGGCGCGGCCTTCTCGATGGCGATCCCGATGGCCTTCGCGGCGGTGAGCGGGGAGGTGCCGCAGCTGGCCTGGCTGCTGTTCTGCGCCAACATCCTGTGGACCACCGCCTACGACACCCTCTATGCGATGGTCGACAGGGACGACGATCTGGAAATGGGCGCGCGTTCCACCGCGATTCTGTTTGGCGACCTGGACCGGGTCGCGGTCGGCATTCTGCAGGGCAGTTTCCTGCTCGCGATGCTGCTGCTGGGTCGACGCGCAGAACTGGGGACGGTCTATTTCGCCTCGCTGGTGCTGGCCGCACTGTTGATCGCCTATCAGCTGTGGCTGGCCCGGAACCAGGAGCGCGAGCCCTGCTTCCAGGCCTTTCTTCACAACAACTGGGTGGGCTTGATAGTGTTTGCGGGGATCGCGACGAGTTATTGGGTGGGGCGGTAGCCACAAGAGAAGGGAAGAGGGCCCAGGGCAAAGGGCCCAGGTGTGCACACTGCAGCGCTCTCAGGCTCTGGCCAGCGCCCACGCGTGCACCTCGGATGCGCCGGCCTTCTTCAGCGCTTTGGCCGCTGCATTCAGCGTCGCGCCGGTGGTCATCACGTCGTCGATCAGGGCGATGCGGCGACCGCGAACCTTGGCATCGGCGGCAAAGGCGCCGGCCAGATTGCGTCGCCGCGCCTTGGCATCCAGGCCACTCTGCGGTTCGGTGGCGCGAATCCGGCGCAGCGCGCCTGGAGCCAGCGCCAGCCCTGCCGCACGGGCCAGGGGACGAGCCAGCTCCAGCGCCTGGTTGTAGCCCCGCTCACGCAGGCGGTCGACCGCCAGCGGTATCGGAATCAGCAGATCAACCTGGCCCGATCGCTGCTGCCCGAGTTGCTCGCCCCAAAGTGAACTGAGCACCCGGGCACAGGCCAGATTGCCGCCGAATTTCAGCTTCAGCAGCATCAGGTCCAAGGGCTGCGCGTAGCGCCAGGGCACCCAGGCCTGATCGAAAGCCGGCACCTTTTTCAGGCAGCGACCGCAGCTGTCGGCCGGCTCCACCAGCGGCAGCGCACAGCGCGGGCAGCAGATCTCGTTTTTGGGAAGCTCGGTTCTGCAGCCGGCACACAAATCCTCGCCTTCACAGCGGCCGCCGCAGGCCACGCAGCAGCCCGGCCACAGCCGCTGCAGCCAGCCGCGCAAGCCGCCTGGCTCCGCTGCCGCCGAGTGAGGGTGAGTGGATTCGTCATTCACGGTTACAATCGCCGCCCTCTTCGATCACCAATCCCCGGAGTCTCGCCCATGGCCGATGGCCAAGCTAGCGCTGCCTGGACGCTCGATCAGGCTCTGGCGCTCTACCAGCTGCCGCTGATGGACCTGCTCTATCGCGCCGCCGATCTTCACCGCCAGCATTTTGACCCCAACCAGGTGCAGATCAGTACCCTGTGTTCGATCAAGACCGGCGCCTGCCCGGAGGACTGTGCCTACTGTCCGCAAAGCGCCCGCTATCGCACCGGGCTGAAGGCAGAAAAGCTGATGCCGCTCGATCAGGTGCTGGCCCGTGCGGCCAGCGCCAAGGCCAACGGCGCGACCCGCTTCTGCATGGGCGCGGCCTGGCGCAGCCCGAAGGAGAAGGATCTGGCAGCGGTCGAAGCGATGGTTCGCGGGGTCAAGGCGCTGGGCCTGGAGGCCTGCTGCACTCTGGGCATGCTGGAGCCGGATCAGGCCAAACGGCTGAAGGACGCGGGACTCGATTATTACAACCACAATCTGGACACCAGTCCGGAGTATTACGGCGAGATCATCGGCACCCGGGTCTATCAGGAACGACTGGATACCCTCAGCGCGGTGCGCGATGCCGGGATGAAGGTGTGCTGCGGCGGCATCGTCGGGATGAACGAGACTCGCGCCGACCGGGCTGGTCTGCTGGTCGCGCTGGCCAACCTGCCGGAGCCGCCGCAAAGCGTGCCCATCAACCAGCTGGTGAGAGTCCCCGGCACCCCTTTGGAAGATGCCGAAGCGCTCGATCCCTTCGAGTTCGTGCGCACTATCGCGGTCGCCCGGCTGCTGATGCCGCAGGCGATGCTGCGGCTGTCTGCCGGCCGCGAGAGCATGAACGATGAGCTGCAGGCGCTGTGTTTCCTCGCCGGCGCCAATTCGATCTTCTACGGCGAGATGCTGCTGACTACCGCCAACCCCGCCGCCTTGCGCGATCGCGCGCTGTTTGAGCGGCTCGGATTGCAGCCGATGGCAAGCACCAGCGGATGAGCGACAGCCAGGCGCGCCGACCGCCCTTTGAGCAGGCCCTGACTGCGGCAGCGGCCGAGCGCCGCGAGCGCGACCAGCTGCGCCAGCTGCAGCCACTGCGCTGGCGTGCGGACGGGCTGATCGATGGCCCGCAGGGGCCGCTAGTGGATTTTTGCAGCAACGACTATCTGGGTCTGGCGCGCGATCGGCAGCAGGCGCAGGTGCTCGCCCGGGCGGCCACTGACTACGGCGTCGGGGCGGGCTCGGCACATGCGGTCTGCGGCCATCACCCGGAACACGCGAAGCTTGAACGCAGTCTGGCCGATTGGCTGCAGCGGCCCCGCGCGCTGCTTTTCTCCAGCGGCTGGTCGGCTGCGCTGGGCGCGCTGGATGCATTGCTTGGCCGACATGATCTGTGCGTGCAGGACCGACTCAACCACGCCTGCCTGCTGGACGGTGCGCGGCTGGCTCAGGCCAGACTGCTGCGTTACCCCCATGCTGATCATTCGGCTGCGGAAAGCCTGCTCGCTTCCAACCACGATCGTCGCGCGCTGCTGGTCACCGATGGTTTGTTCAGCATGGACGGTGACTATGCACCCATGGCCGAGCTGGCCGCGGTCTGCGCGCGTCAGGGTGCCTGGCTGATGGTGGACGAGGCCC
>JAGRJL010000318.1 GCA_020442775.1 Lysobacterales bacterium
AATCGATTACTCATCGCCTGCCTCACCATCGTTCTTGGCCGTGTGGAAGGTGATTGCTTCCTGGTCGAGGAAGCTGTTTTCGCCGATTTCCGGCAGCTCCTTCTCGCTCAGTGATACCGCGCTGATCCACTCCGCGTTCTGCGGATCGCGGATCCCGCCGATAATGACTGTGATCAGCTCCACCGATTCGTGGGGGTCGGCGCACTTGGGCAATGCCGGATCCGGCTTCACCGGCACCGCCACCTGCTGCAGCGCTCCGGGGTCGAAACTGTTGGCGGCGATGGCGCCATCGCCGGCGCCGACGCCGGCCGCAATCGCCATTCCTAAAAGTGCCGGCAGCGAAGCGCTCAGAGTGCGCCGCCCCGGCACGGCGTAGGCAACGCAGATCGGCTGCTCGCTTTGTGCCAGCAGGTCTCGGCGTTGCGCCGCGCTCATCAGATCCAGGCGGTGCACGCGCTGCTGACAATGGCTGCACGCATCCCGTCCGGGCGTCGGCAGGTTGCTCAGACGCCGTGGGCAGGGCGCTTGAATCTTTGGATAGTCCTCGCTCATCGACTGGCTCCCACGACCCTGACGAATCAACACTACTCCGCACTGCGCGGTTACGCGAGCCCCCGATCGGACCGGGCGGGGCGTTCTTCCGCGATCGGCGGCAGCGACTCCGCGACTGGCTGCTAACATCGAGGTGTCCTTCCAGCCCGGAGCGACGCGTCCAGCCGCGTTGCCATCAGCATGCCCAATCCGTCGATTCATCAGTGCAGCGAGCGCGACAGCGCCTTCGTCTGCGATTTCGAGGCCTGCAGCGTGCCGCCAGATCAGTTCGATCATCGTGCCCATCTGCGCCTGGCCTATGTCTATCTATGCCGGGACACAGTGCCCGAGGCGGCCGTGCGGATGAGTGCGTCGCTGCGTCGCTATCTGGCCCACCTGCAGGCGGATCCGGCGAAGTTTCATCAGACCATGACCGATGCCTGGGTCCGGGCGGTGCGCCACTTCATGGATACAGCGCCCGCCTGCGCCGATTTTGCCGCCTTCGTCGAGGCCAGTCCGGCGCTGCTGGACACCCGCATCATGCTCAGCCACTACTCGGCGCAGACCCTGTTTTCCGATCAGGCGCGGCAGGCCTTCGTCGCCCCGGACCTGCAGTCGATTCCGCCTCCGCCCGGCAGCGCCTGATCGGCGTCAGGCGATCCTCGATGCTCAGGCGCAGCGCAGCTGCTGGCGCCAGTCGCCCAGACCCAGCTGCGCACCGACCTGCTGCAAGCTGCTGATTACGCTCTGCTGCCCCAGTGACTGATAGCCGCGGCGGGTAGCGGCGTGCCAGCGCCTGCGGAAGCCGTGGCGACCGATGCGCAGCGCGCGCAAGCCGCTGCGGTCGGGCAGGTCGGCGAAGGCCCAGCCGGCGAGCACCGCGATCCCGACCCCGGCGCGTGCCAGCTCCACGATCGCTTCGGTGATCCGCACCTGGGTCAGCTTGCGCGGGGTGACGCCGGCAGGGGCGAGCACCCGTTCAACGATGGCGTGGCGGCGTCCGCTGTAGACGATCACGTTCTGCTCGGCAAAATCGACGGGATCGACGGATTGTTGCCCGGCCAGCGGGTGATCGTTGGCCAGCACCGCATAGAACTCATCATCAAACAGGGGCGCATAGTCGTAGCCCTCGGGCAGGGCTTCGTCGCTGACGATGGCCAGATCGATGCGGTCGCCGCGCAGGGCCTGATAGGGCTCGTCGGTGGCCTCGGCGACGACCTCGATCTCCATCTGCGGCAGGCGTTGCTGCACGCTGGCGATCACCGCCGGCAGCCAGCGGTAGCAGGTGTAGCACTGGGTGGTCACGCGCAGTCTGCCATGACCCTCGGCACCGAGGCGGTGGAGCTGCTCGAAGGCCTGAAACAGGGTCTGATCGATACGCTGCGCGGCCGCGTACAGCACTTGACCGGCAGCGGTGATTGCAAAGCCATCGTCAGTGCGCTCAAACAGCGGCAGCTCGAAGCGTCGCTGCAACGAGGCCAGCCGCTGGCTGGCCGCAGACTGGGTCACATGCAGCTGTTTGGCCGCCGCAGTAATCGAGCCGTTGTCGGCCAGTCGGCGGATCAGGCGCAGATCGCGCAGGTCAATGTGTTGGTTCATTAGTGGTCCTAATGGGGCTGCCTGAATCTTTAATTTGCCTTTGCTTCCTCGCTGCCTACATTGGTTTGACCAATCACCAACGAGGAGAATGTCTTGATAGTCCGAAGCCTCGCGCTGCTCAGCCTCGCGCTGCTGTCGCTGAGCGCAGCGGCGGAAACGCTGCGCATCGAACGTCTGACCTGGGCGGGCGCAAAAATATCCAACGAAAGGGCGACTGTTTTCGTCGACGCGGTCGGTACCGACCTGTGGAACGGCGAAGCGCCCCAGGGCCTGGTCCCGGTCACCGCCGATACCCGCTTGCGCTTTGCCCTGCTCACCCATCTGCACAACGATCATTTCGATGCAGCGACCCTGCGCGAGGTGCTCGGTGAGCGCGGATCGGTGATCTGTGCCGAATCCGCCGCCACCTATGTCGCCTCACGGGGGCTGCGGGTGATTCCGGCCAGACTGTGGGAACCGCAGATGCGCGGAGGCTTCGTGTTCACCGCGCTGCCGGCGGCCGACGGCTTTGGCGACGAGCAGGTGAGCTGGCTGATTCAGCACCAGCAGACCCGGATCCTGCATGCGGGTGACAGCCTGTGGCATGGTCAGTGGGGCCTGATCGGCGCCCAGTTCGGGCCAATCGATGTGGCCTTCCTGCCGATCAATGGGGCGATGGTGGCGACCCGGCCGAGCACTCGCAGCTCGGCGGTGATGACCCCGCAGCAGGCGGTGGACGCGGCGCGGCTGCTGGGGGTGCGCAGCGCGGTGCCGATTCATTTCGGGCTGAACAGTCCGCCCAGCTATGTGGAAGTGGACAATCCGCTGCAGACCTTCCTGGAGCTGGCCGCGGAGCAGGAACTGACGGTGCAGCCGCTGCGCCCGGGCGAGCTGTGGCAGGCGCCGGAGACGCCCGAGACCGGCTCCTGAGCCGGTGCTGGCGCGGCGCTCAGCTCAGTCGCGCCAGTTCCGCCAGCTGCTCGGCGGCGACGCCGAGCAGCTCGGTCAGGGCAAGCGCCTCGGGGCCCAGTCTGGCTCCGGGCGGCAGCAGCAGCCAGGTGACGCAGGCGGGCAGACCGGCTTCTATCGGCCTGACCAGCAGATCGGCCTCCAGCCCGTCCGACACCGCGATCGGTGCGAGGA
>JAGRJL010000319.1:0-2044 GCA_020442775.1 Lysobacterales bacterium
ACGATCTCCTGCAGAGTGCTGGCGAAACGGTCGTCTGCCCAAAGCCGAAGCCTGAACGCGGACAGGCCGAGCCTCAGGAATCCCGCGTCCTCGCCATAGCGCCAACGCAGCTGACGTGTGGCGCCTGGCAGCACCGGATAGCCGGCATTCCCGCTCAGCAGCGGCGGCGGAATCCGATACCTAAGGCCATCGCTGTAGAGCACCTCCAGGCCGACCTCCAGGGCGCTGTCTTCCATATCGCTGAGCGCAAAATCCACCCGAATCTGCTGCCCATCGTCGCTGATGCGCAGTTCGCTTAGCGACGGCGGCTGGTTGTACTCCGGCCCGGCAACGGTCTGCTCGTCAACAATGCCCTGGCAGAACACATCGGGTCCGATTCTGGTCAGTGATATCGATCCATTCAGTCCGTCGCCGGGCAGATCGTAGTGGTAGGTGGCGCTGACGCAGCTGTGGAACTCGATCGTCGCGCTGCCCACTGGGGTCTGGGTCACCACGCCCGGCAGATCGAAAATACCGCCGCTGGCGCTGTACAGGACCAGTTCGGCGACGCTGCCGGAATAGCTGCCCTGCGCGCTCAGCCAGCGCTGCTCCGACGAACCGGGACCCTTGGCTTCGGCCGCGGCAAAGGTGTACCAGCCCGCATAGATCTGGGAACTGTCGGGAACCACGTCAATCAGCAGACCCTGACCGCTGGTCGCGGGCTCGAACCATCCGCCGGACAGCCCGGGATTGATCGCAATCTGCGCTTCAGCGCGGAGCCAAGCGATGGCCGCGAAAGCTGCCAGCAGCGTTCTGGTGCTCACCATCACTCGCGTCCAATTTCCGCCAGTGACGTGCAGAATACGTCGGGACTCAGGCGTACCATCGAGATTGCTCCGCTGCGCTCAGGGTCAGTGAAGCGGTAGTGCGCGAGCGCATGGGTACAGTCGGCGAAATCCAGCTCGAACTGGCCGATCGCGGTGGTGGTGACCGGATCAGCCGCGTCGAAGCGGCCGCCGCTGTTGTCGTAGATCGTCAACACCGCCCGGTTGGCGCTGTATTCCCCCTGCAGCGAATACCAACGCTGGTCATTGCCGGAAGGGTCGGCCTGATCGTTGGCGGCGATGAAGCTGTACCAGGCGGCGAACATGGTCGATTGGCCGTCCACCAGATCGATCAGGATGCCCTGCCCTGGCGTCAGCGGGCTGTACCAACTGCCCCGCAATCCGACGTTGATCGGCAATGGGGGTTGCCCCAGGTCCAGGTCAATGGCCCGCAGCACATTGGGATGCAGCCCGCCACCGGTGAAACGGCTGCGCCGCTGGCTCACATACAGGGTGCGACCATCGGGACTGATGCCGATGCCGTTGGGGCGATTGAAGCTGGCCTCCTCCGGCGCGCCGTCGTCATAGTCGAAGTTGCCATCGCCGGCGAGCAGGCTGACCTGGCCTTGGCGATCCACTTGATAGATCTGATTGGCGCGGTTGGCGGTGACGTAGAAATGGTCGTTGCCAAAGATGACGTGACCGTTGCCATTACCGGGAATTTCTGCGAACAGGCTGGCACGCCCGGAAGTGTCAATCCGAACCATTCGGCTATCGCTGAAGTTCACCGCGTACAGATTGTCCTGATCATCAACGGTCAGTCCGTTGGGGCAGGACAGCAACGGACTGCTCACGTAGACGGCTGCGGCAGCGCCGGGCACCGCTCGCATGATCTGGTTACTGCCGCAGGCGGCCACGTAGATGCTGCCGTCGGAGCGAATCGCGACACCGATCGGCGTGCTGATGCCAGTACTCAAGGTGGTCAGCCGACCATCCGGATCGATCGCCACCACCGCAGACAGTCCGATATTGGACTGAATCAATCGACCGTCGGGATGAACTGCGTTACCCGAGGCGCCGCTCAGGCCGACCGCATAGGGAGTCTGTGCGCCCTCGGTGGTGATCCGCAGCACGCCGCGTCCATCGGGCAGGCCGGAGCCAAAGTCGGCCACCAGGATGTCGCCTCCTGGCAGCACAACGACTCCGCCGCTGCCGTTGAAGTTGCTCGCCACGGTGCGCAC
>JAGRJL010000319.1:2198-4407 GCA_020442775.1 Lysobacterales bacterium
AAACTGGGCGCAGATGCCATCTGCAAACAGTCGGGTCAGCGCGATCTCGCCGCTCAGACCGGTGTCGTCGAACTGATAGCGGAGCAATCCCTGATCGCAGGATTGAAAGCTCAGCAGCGCACTGCCAACGACGGGAAACTCCGCGGCGCCGCTTACTGCCAGCCGACCACCGCGCGGATGCAGAATCGCCACCTCCACCTCATGATCGCCGGCCGCATAGTTACCCTGGGCGAAGTACCAGCGCGGTTCGCTGCTCCCCGCCGGGACGGCGGGCGACTGTTGGTCACCGGCATAGGTAAACCAGGACACCACCAGGGTCTGGCTGTCTGGCACCACCTCGATCAGAAAGCCCTGGCCCGCGGTCGCCGGCTCGAACCAGCTACCGGTGTGTCCATAGCTGAGCGGAATCGTGTTCTCGCCCGCGCCTGCCGGGTCAAATGGCATGGCGCACAGTGCGGCGGCAAACCCGCTCAAACAGACGTAGCTACCGAGCTTCATCGCATCCTCCAGATCCAAGGTGACAGCCGACGGTCGACTGTCATCTGCACTTCAGGATGGGCCCGAGCTCGGTTGAAAGACCTTAGATTTCCTTGAGACTTTGCTGAGATCGCGCGGTGCAGGCACCAGAACTTGCGATTTTCGCTTGGCATCTGCGCGACGAAGATGCACGATCAGGAGGTCCCGCGACTTCACAGCGAGCCCCGCCCTGAAAGGCCGAGCCACATCGTTTGACATCGCCTATCGCGCCGGCGTCTCCCAGGCCACGGTCTCTCGCGCGCTGCGCGGCAGCCCGCTGGTCAGCGAGCAGACCCGGCAGAAGATCCTCGCGATCGCCAAGGAGCTGAACTACAAGGTCGACAAGAACGCTTCCAATTTGCGCCGGCAGCACTCGGTCACGCTGGCACTGCTGCTGTTCGAGGACCCCACCAGCGACGACTCGATGATCAATCCCTTTTTTCTCTCCATGCTGGGATCGATCACCCATGCCTGCGCCAAACGCGGCTATGACCTGCTGATCTCCTTCCAGCAGCTGTCGGAGGACTGGCATGCCGATTATCAGGACAGCCACAAGGCCGATGGGCTGATACTGCTGGGCTACGGCGACTATCTGACCGCACGCAGCCGGCTGGAGCATCTGGTCGACCAGGGCACCCATTTCGTGCGCTGGGGTGCGGTAGTGGACGATCAGCGGGACGTATCGATCGGCTGCGACAACGTTCAGGGCGGCCGCGCGATCACCGAGCATCTGCTTGCCCAGGGTCGCCGGCGGATCGCCTACATCGGCCACGCCAGCGATCATTTCCCCGAGTTCTTCGACCGCTATCGCGGCTATTGCGAGGCGCTGCGCGCGGCCGGCATTGAGCCCAGGGACACCTACCTGGTGGACGCCACCGACTCCACTGAAGTGGTGGGCTACAACGCCACGGTGGAACTGCTGGAGCGCGGCGCGCCCATTGACGGGCTGTTCTGCGCCAGTGACCTGCTGGCGATGGGCGCGATGCGCGCGCTCACCGACCGCGGACTGAATGTGCCGGCGGCGGTGGCGGTCGCCGGATTCGATGACATTCCGATGGCGCGCTTCGCCAACCCGCCGCTGACCACGGTGGCGCAGGACACCAAGCGTGCCGGCGAGCTGCTGGTCGACACCCTGCTGCGGATGATCAACGGGGAAACGGTGCAGAGCGTTTTGATGCCGGCGCAGCCGGTTATCCGTCGCTCCTGTGGGGAAGATCTGCCATTGCCTGGTCGAGCAAGGCCCTGAGCTCCGCGCCCTGAACCGCCTGGTCGAGCAGGAAGACCTGGACCCCGTGAGCGCTCACCTGCGCGCTCAGGCTGCCGTTCTCGCGCACTTCGGCGGCGCTGTGATCCAGCCCGCTGCGCCACTGGCCGGGTTCCAGCCAGCGATCAATCACGAAGTTGGCCGGCTGATCAGCCTTGTTGAGCAGCACCAGGGCGATTTGCGCCTGCTCGCCGTCGTTGTAGGCCCGGTAGTAGGCCGCTCGATCCCCGGATAACTCCAGATTGATCTGGATCCCCTTCTGCAGCGCCGGTGACTGCGCGCGCAGTCTGGCGATTGCGCTCAGCGCCTGTCGGATGGGGTGACTGCGTGCCTGGGCAATTCGCTCGATGCCGTAGTAGTTGCGGTTGCCCTGATGTTCGGCACGACCGCGCTCGAAGCCCATCTCCGAACCGTAGTAGATCACCGGAA
>JAGRJL010000320.1:0-17343 GCA_020442775.1 Lysobacterales bacterium
GAACTGCGCCTGTCCCAGCACTCGATGAAGTCGTCATAGAGCAGTCCGCTGCCGTCAATCCCGGCAGGATCACCAGCGTGGGCGAGTTGCACTTAGCCTCGGTCAATCCGACGGCAATCCGCGCTTGGAGAGCAGGTAAAGCGCAAAGCTGCCCAGCCAGTGACCACCCGCGTAGTGCTCATCGGAGACTCCGGCCAGCCCGCTGTCCGCGTGCTGCCTTGCCAGCTCGGTCAGCGCGGCGACTCTGGGATCATCTGCCGGCAGTCCGCTGACGATGCCCTCCAGCATCCAGGCGCGGGAGATATTCAATCCGTCGATGTGTGCCAGCTTGCCGTCGGCGCGATCGGTGACCACGCCGACCGGCAAGGCGCCCTTGTCGTTCAGATTCGGCGCGAATCCGCTCAACCATTCGGCGAACTCGGATGGCGCCAAAAGCCGTCTCATGAAGTCAGCTTCGGCCAGGCATGGCGACAGAAAATCATGGCCGGAAGGTTCGTAGTTCAGCGGACACTGGCGATCATTGCGATAGAAACGGTTGCCGGCGTCTTCGATGATGGAACGCAGCACCTGATTATTGGCCCGGTTGGCGTAGTCCCAGATCAGGCCAAAGGCAAAGGCAGTTTGCGAATGCTCACCGATGCGGATCGGGTAGTGCAGCTTGGGAATCCAGCTGCTGAGTCGCTCGACCGCGATCTGCTCCAGCGGGCGCAGCGCCAGACGCCATTGCCTGGCCTGGGGATCATCCCACTCGTCCAGTTCAGCGGCCAGCTGCAGCAGCCAGGCCAACCCATAAGGTCGTTCGAAACCCTGGCGCAGGGGATGGGATAGATAGGCTGCCTCCGACAGCAGCTTGTCAGCCCGCAGGTTCTGCGCCAGGACCGCCCTGGCATCAGTCGCAAAATCAGCCTGCGGGTGAAGCCGCGCGGCGCGGGCCAGCAGCCAGTGACCATGAACTGCCGAGTGCCAGTCATAGCAGCCGTAAAAACTTGGGGTCAGCTGCCGCGGCGCGCCGATCTGGTCATCGCTGTCCATGGTGTGATGAATCAGGTTGGGGTACTCCTGAGTCGCACAGGCCAGTGCCAGTCGAGCAAAACGGGCGATGCGTTCCTGCTCAATCGTGGCCGCTTGACCAGTGGCAAGGCTGGGCGAGAGCCACAACAGCCCCACGGCAAGGCAGCGAGCAAGCAATGGATGGTTGGTCATGCCGGAATCTCCTGGGTGGGCCTTGTTCGATATAGCGGGCTCCTCGATCACGAGATTAGCGCGAAGCGTGACGGGATTCGCAAATTGGCTGGGAGGATTGCTGCGCGGGGCACAGCTTGCCAGCGTCGAAATCCCCAATCTGCGCAATGACCTGGCTTCCTACATTGACCATGCCCTCGAATCCCTGGACCCAACCTGCCTTCCCGGTGCAGTCCGGGATACGCCTCGCCGCAGCCCTGGCCGAGTCCGCGGCCGCGCCAGATGCCGAACTGCAGCGGATCGAGACCTGGCATGGCGGCCCCTGGACCCTGCGTTGGTGCGCGGCGGAAGAGGAGTTGCGGGTGATGCTGGCAGAGTCGGCACAGGGCCAGGCGGCGGTGGTCGTCAATTTGGGCGAGCGCGAGTCCGATCCCGCAGAGCGCTGGCGGCGAGCGCTGACCCTGGGTGCCGGTCGGCTGCACTACGCGCCCTGGCCCTACGGTCGGCTGGCCAGCTGCGCCTGCGTCCTGCGTCCGACGGTGGAATATGTTCGCCGTATCGATACGCTGCGCCAGGGACGCCTGCGACTGGTGGACGCGGTTCGCACCCTCAGCGTCGACCAGCCGGTCATTTGCCTGGGTCATGGCGCCAGCGGCGCGCTGGCCGGGGCCCTTGCGCCCTGGCTGGAATCGCAATCGCCGATTCGCTCTCGGCGCAGCCTGCAGTGGTTGAGCTATGGTGCCCCGGCAATTGGCAATCAGGCCTTTGCCGATGGTCTGGCGCAGCACTATGGCGCCGAATTCGGGCGGGTCTACAACCGGCTGGACCCGGTCACCTATCTGTGGGGTGGGGTAGGCTGGCTGTTGCGCAGCTTCGTTGGCGCCGGCTCGGCGCCGAGGTGGCTGCAGCGGCGGGTCATGGTGCTGGAGGAAGAGCTCCGCCGTGATGGCATCCATTGTCGCCAGCCCGAAGCCGGCTACGGACTGCAGGGTCAGCTGATGGCGGTCGATGACTGGTTCGAGCAGGCCAGGCTGCAGCATCAGCTGTCGACCTATCAGCAGCTGCTGGAAGCGCGCGAGTACCGGGTGATGGAAGGCTCCTGACCGGACTCTGGCAGCACCGCAATCCTGACTGCTTGTCATCGGCACAAGGCTGATTGATGCTTCGCGCTCGTTCCGAATGAGCTGCGGCGTGTGACCGATCAGGAATTCAGACTTGGCCTGACCCAGGCCCGGCGGCTGCAGCTGTATGCGCTGGGCTTGCTCAACCGACCACCGGCCACCGCCACTCGACCGGCTTTGCTGCGAGCGCTGCGGCAGATCCAGTTACTGCAGATCGACACTATCAGCGTAGTCGCACGCAGCCCCTACCTGGTGCTGTACAGCCGTCTGGGTGCCTATCCGCAGGACTGGCTGGAGCGGGCTCTGGCCAATGGTCAGATCTTCGAAACCTGGGCCCATGAAGCCTGTTTTGCGCCAATCGACGATCTGCCCTGGCACCGCCAGCGCCAGCGCGGGCGCGATGGACACTGGGCGATGAAGCATGCCGACCGGGTCTGCGCCAAACACCCCGCGGAGCTGGCTGCCCTGACCGAACACATCCGAGCTCACGGCGCGGTACGTTCCAGTGACTTCCCGCAACCGCCGCGCAACAGTCCCGGATGGTGGGAATGGAAGCCCGAAAAGCGCTGGCTGGAGGCGCTGTTTGCCAAGGGCGAGCTGATGATCAGTCGGCGCGAGGGCTTTCAGCGGGTCTACGACCTGACCAGTCGGGTCCTCGCACGCCATCGTCCAGGTTGGGATGACGCTCAGCTGCCCGGCGACGATGCGGCACGCGAGTGGATGATCGAGCAGTCAGTGCTCGCCCTGGGCGTGACCGTGGCCGACTGGGTAGCCGACTACTATCGTCTGCAGAAGCGGGTCAGCGACCGCGAGCTGGCGGCGCTGGTGGATCAGCGGCGGTTGATTCGGGTGCAGATTGCAGACTGGGATCGCCCCGCCTATGTCCATCGTCAGCACGCCCACGCGCTGGAGCAGGTGATTGCGGGCCGTCTGCGTGCGACCCACACCGCGCTGTTATCGCCCTTTGACCCGCTGGTGTGGGATCGGCGCCGGGCGCTGGAGCTGTTTGATTTCCACTACAAGCTGGAGTGCTACACCCCGGCACCCAAGCGGCAGTGGGGCTATTTTGTGCTGCCGCTGCTGGATCGCGGTGAGTTGATCGGTCGGGTGGATGCTAAGGCGCACCGAGCGGACGGCGTATTTGAGCTACGCGATCTGCATCTGGAAGAGCATGCGCCGCGCGCGGAACACGCCTTTGCCGCGGTGGCGCAGACCCTGCGAGCGCTGTCGAGCTGGCATCAGACGCCCGAGCTGGTGCTTGGGCGAATTCATTGTCCGCACTGGGAGCAGGGGCTGACCAGGGCGCTGAGCGGCTGATCGGCGACCACGCCGCCTGTTCACCAGACAGCGCTAGTCGTGTAGCGGCCGGTCGCCCACCACGATGCCGTCGGCGTCGGCGTAGAGCCAGTCGCCGGGCCTGATGTCGATCTCCGCAAAGCGCACGGTCAGCCCGCGCGCTCCGCCGTGCTGCCCCTTGTTGCTCTTGCGCGGGTGGCAGGCCAACGCCTTCACCCCGACCGCCTGCTGGGCCAGTTCGTCGCTATCGCGAACGCAGCCATACACCACGATTCCGGCCCAGCCGTTGTTCACTGCGAGCGCACCCAGATTGCCGCCGACCAGCGCGCAGCGGGTTGAGCCGCCGCCATCTACCACCAGCACCCGACCCTCGCCCGGCTCTTCAAGCGCCTCGCGCACCAGCTGGTTGTCCTCGAACACCTTCAGGGTCAGCACCGGCCCGTGGAAGCTGAGCTCGCCGCCGAAGTCGGCGAAGATCGGATCGGCTACCCGGGCCTCGGGATGCGCATCGGAAATGTCGGCGGTGGGGTAGGGCATCTGGGCTTTGATCCATCGTGGTGGCGGGCCCATAGGGTTCACGCCGGTCCGCAATTGGTCAAGTTGATCGCGCTATGACACCGCGGTCATCAATCGGTATCGGCATTGTCATGCTGGCGATCGATCCTAGTTCGATTCGTGCCGCAGCCGAAGCGGCCGGGTCTAACCCGGACCTTCGGCTCAGAAGATCTTTGGCCGCGGGCAGCGAGCGCCAGACCGGCGCCCCTCGTTGCCGCCCTCATCAGGATGATGACCATGTTTCGAACGCTGAGCTGCTGTCTGTTGTTGCTGTCCTCGCTGAGCCAGGCGCAAGGCGTCGATCTGCGCCTGCATGGTTCCAATACGGTTGGCGGCGAGCTGGCGCCGGCGCTGGTGGAGCATTGGCTGCGGGCGCAGGGTTTTGTTGCTATCGAACGTCAGCAGCAGGCGATCTCCGAGCTGATGCTCACCGCGACCGCCGCTGATGGACACAGACTGCGGGTCGAGATTCAGAGCCACGGCACCAGTACCGGCTTCGCCGATTTGCTGGCTGGGCGCGGCGATCTGTGGATGGCTTCGCGTCCGGTGTCGCGCAATGAGGTGGAGCAGGCGCGCTCACTGGGTCGCCTGGACCATCCGGATCAGGAGCATGTGCTCGGCCTGGATGGTCTGGCGATTGTGGTTCATCCCGACAATCCGCTGCAGTCGCTCACCCTGGAGCAGCTTCGGCAGGTGTTTTCGGGGAAGATTCGCGACTGGTCCGGAGTGGGTCAGGGTGCCGGCAAGATCACCATCTACGCCCGCGATCAGCAGTCCGGCACCTGGGATACCTTCAATTCCCTGGTGTTGTCCGGGGCGCAGTTGCGGGTTGACGCCCGGCGCTTTGAAAGCAATGCCGAATTGAGCGCGAGCGTGGCGCGGGACCCTTTTGGCATCGGCTTCTCGGGCCTGGCGGCGGTCGCTGCGGCCAAGCCGCTGGCGATCGGCAGCGAGGTCACTGTGCCCCTGCTGCCCAGTTCGCAGACAGTGGGTACCGAAGATTACCTGCTGGCGCGTCGCCTGTTCCTCTATCACCGCAAGCAGGTGGATCCGTTGGCGCAATCGCTGGTGGATTTTGCGCTGAGCGCGCAAGGTCAGCGAGTGGTAGAGCAGATCGGCTACGTCCCGCTGCGCATCGTGGCGACTCCCGCAACCACGGCCGCCAACGCCCCTGGGGAATACCGCGAACTGGTCGAGGGGGCCAGTCGCCTCAGTCTGAACTTCCGCTTCGGAACCGGATTGAGTCTGCTCGACTCCAAGGCCGAACGCGATATCCAGCGACTGGTCGCCTTCATGAGCCGGCCAGAAAACAAGGACCGGCAGATTCGGCTGGCCGGCTTCGCCGACCGCAGCGAAGGCTCGGCCTTTTTCTCGCTGTCATTGTCCAACGATCGGGTCGACTACGTGGCCACCCGCCTGGCCAAGGCCGGGGTGCGTCCACAGATGGCCCGGGGATTTGGCGGTTCGGTGCCGGTGGCGCCGGAATCGAGTGCCTTGGGCAAGCTGAAAAATCGCAGGGTCGAAGTCTGGCTTTACTGAGCAGCGCGCGCCGATCACCTGAGGCGGGCCGCGCGAGGTTTGCACGGGTTCGCCTGCACGGAAGTTGACCGCCATCATCCGCCGCCTCCCGCAGTTCGCTAAGCTTGAACTCCAGGCAAAAGGGAGTCGCGATGAGCACGATGGCAGAGGCCAGGCTGCGTTTCTTTGGAGCGGTTGGCGAAGTGACCGGCAGCTGTCACTGGCTGCAGACTCCGCAGGGCGATGTCCTGCTCGATTGCGGATTGTTTCAGGGCGGGCGCGACGAGGAGCGGCGCAACGCAGCCGATTTTGGCTTTGCCGCCGACAAGATCCAGGCCCTGATCCTCTCGCATGCGCACATCGATCATTGCGGCCGCTTGCCGCTGCTGGTCAAGCGCGGCTTTAGCGGGCGCATCTACGCGCAGCCGGCAACTGCCCGGCTGCTGCGGATCATGCTGGAAGACTCCGCGCGGCTGGCGCTGGCCGATGCCAAGCACGCCAACCGGCGGCGCGCGCGCGAGGGCAAGCCGCCGATCGAGCCGCTCTACGGGCTGGAAGATGTGGAGGCGGTCTATGACCTGATTGAGCCGGTGCCCTACGGTGAGCGTCAGGCGGTGCTGCCGGGCCTGAGCTTCAGCTTCGCCGACGCCGGACACATCCTGGGGGCGGCGATCACCGAGATATGGGTGGAAAGCCGCGGTCAGACCCGGCATCTGGTGTTCAGCGGCGACATCGGATCCCGCGGCACCCCTTTCGTGGTCGATCCCACCCGGATTGCCAGTGCCGATCTGGTGCTGATGGAAAGCACCTACGGTGACCGCCTGCACCGCGCGCGCAGCGAAACCATTGCCGAGCTGGGCGAGATCCTCGAAAACGCCTGGCAGAGCGGCGGCAATGTACTGATTCCGGCCTTTGCGGTGGGTCGCAGCCAGGAACTGCTTTACTGGCTGGCCAAGCACCATCGCGACTGGGGACTGAGCCGCTGGCGGATCTATCTCGACAGCCCGATGGCGGTGAAGGTGGTGGGGGTCTACCGGGAGCACCACGAGTTGTTCGACGCCGAGGCGCTGGCCGAATGGCACGGGCCCAACAACCCGTTCAAGATGAAAAATCTCAAATTGGTCAGTTCGGTTGAGGAGTCCAGAGCGCTCAACGACGTCAGCCGCGGCGCGATCATCATCGCTGGCTCCGGCATGTGCAACGGCGGCCGGATCAGGCATCACCTCAAGCACAACCTGTGGCGTCCGCAATGCCATTTGTTGTTCAGCGGCTATCAGGCGGCTGGAACGCTGGGCAGGGCGCTGGTGGATGGCGCCGACCACGTCAATCTGATGGGAGAACGGGTCAAGGTCGCGGCGCAGCGCCATACCATCGGCGGACTCTCCGCGCATGCAGATCAGAATGGTCTGGCGGACTGGTATGGCGGCTTTGCCAATCGTCCGCCAGTCTGGTTGGTGCACGGTGAAGATCCGGCCCGCCGCGCGCTGGCCGACCGCCTGCAGCAGCAGTTTCAGGCGGAGGTGAGCCTGGCTGAGGCCAGTAGCGAGGTGGTTGTTTAGGGCACAGGGCCCAGGATGGAAGCGTAGACAGGGCCCAGGGGTGCTTCGATGCCGCTCTCCTGGGCCCTGTGCCCTGGGCCCTTTTCCACCACTCTATCTTTCTGCCTCAGCCTCAAGCATAATTGCCGGTTCCGGTCGGGGCGTAGCGCAGCCTGGTAGCGCACCACAATGGGGTTGTGGGGGTCGGGAGTTCGAATCTCCCCGCCCCGACCAAATCGTTCCACCCTCTCTCGCTGTACGCGTCCGCGCGGCGCTCTGCACCTCACTGCACAAGGCCGCGGCAGGCACTCCCGTGGGCTTTTTCTTGTGTCATCCTTGTGCCCTTCGGCATTGCGGAGGGGCGGCATGCAGCAGCCAAATCACTCGGCTGATCGCGAACCGATGGCCAAGGTGGATACCGCCTGGCTGCGGATGGAGAAGCCGACCAATCTGATGATGATCACCGGGGTGATGGCGATGGCCAGCACGCTCGACGTGGACACGCTGCGCAACATGCTGTCCGAGCGGTTGCTGGCCTACCGGCGTTTTCGTCAGCGACCACTGGATTTGGGTTCGCAGGCCTTCTGGGAAACCGACCCCGACTTCGACATCAACTGGCACGTGCGCCGCTCGGCGCTGCCGCGACCGCGGGGCCGGGCGGAACTGGAGGAGTTGGTCAGTCAGCTGGCCAGTACCCCGCTCGATGCAACCAAGCCACTCTGGCAGTTTCATCTGGTGGACGATTATCGCGGCGGCAGCGTTTTGATCATGCGCCTGCATCACTGTTACGCCGATGGGATGGCGATGGTGCAGGTGGTGCTGTCGCTCACCGACACCACGGCCAATGCCAGCAAGCTCAAGGACCCGCATGCAGCGCGGCTCAGGCACAGCCATGAAGGCGTGCTGGATCGCTTGCTGGGGCCGGCCAAGGCCGGAATGGAGCAGCTCTCGGCGATTGGCGAACGGATGGGCAGCCAGCTACACAAGCTGGTCGCCAATCCCTTCGGCGCGGCCCATGATCTGATGGAGGTATCGATGGCCAGCGCCCGCGAAAGTCGCGCAGTGATGGCCGAGCTGATGCATTCGCTGACCCTGTCGGACGATCCGCCGACTCGCCTCAAGCAGCCGCTTGGAGTGAGCAAGCGCGTGGCCTGGTGCTCGCCCTTGCCACTAAGCGAAGTCAAGGCCTTGAGCCGCGCGCTTGAATGTACGGTCAATGACCTGCTGCTGACCGCCGCCTGCGGCGCGCTGCGCAGCTATCTGCTCGATCAGGGAGAGAAGATCGATGGCCTGAGCATCCGTGCCACGGTGCCGGTGAATCTGCGACCGATCGAGCACGCCAGGGAGTTGGGCAATCAGTTTGGCCTGGTGTTTCTCGAGTTGCCCATCGGCGAGAGCAACCCGGTCAGCAGGCTGATCAAGGTGCGCGACGGCATGCGCGAGCTGAAGTCCTCACGCCAGGCGATTGTGTCCTACGGCTTGCTGAGCGCGCTGGGAGTCGGTCCCGGTGCGCTGCAGGGACCGGCGCTTGATCTGCTCAGCCGCAAGGCGACGACGGTGGCCACCAACGTGCCGGGTCCGCAGCAGACCTTGTATCTGTGCGGTCAGGCAATCACCGAAATGATGTTCTGGGTTCCCCAGACTGGCGGGATCGGGGTGGGCATCAGCATCCTGAGCTACGCCGGACAGATCTATTTCGGGCTGATCAGCGATCAGCGCTGCATACCGCAGCCGCGCGCAGTGATCGAAGCTTTCCCTCATGAGTTGGAAAAGCTGATGCTGCTGGCCTTGCTGGACGACTGGGATTCAGCGCTGACGCCGGCCAAAGCCGTGCGCCTGATGGAGGGAAAACAGGGCTGATTCACGGTAAGGACATTGACAACGCGCGATAATTTCGGGTGAGCGTCCTTGGCTGGCGCAAGAAACCGGGGAGTACGACCGGCTTTCAATGATTTACGGGGCTTTTTGAAACCAAAGTCTGCGAAAGTCCTCAGAAATGGGCTAAGCTTGACAGATCGAATGCGGAATTCCGCAAGGTAGGTTGCCATGGCGAAGAAACATACCCACCGCAGCGGCCTCAGTGTGGCCATCATTGCGGCCCTGTCTCTGGCAGGGATGGAGCTCTCGGCGCAGACGTTCAATCTCTCGGCAGTGCCGCCAATTGTGGATGCTTGCGCAAACAACACCGCCGGAACGACGATTAGGGTCGCGCCGGTCAACGGGTTCAATGACGCCGTGTTTCTTACTGCTCCTGACGGGCCGAAGCACCGAATTATGGGCTGGAGCGCAAATCCCATTACCCCGTCGGGATCCTTCCCAGTGATGTCTCAGCTTGCCGTCTACTTTTTTCCGACTGCGACTGGGCCAATAACGATCCCTGTTACGGGCCAGCAAATTCCGAACGGAATTATGAAGACTGTTTCCGTCCGCTTCGATGTCACTCCCTCACTGATTGGTGTGATCCTGCAGGCCTTTACCCCCAAGGCGAACCAGACCGATATCGGCTGGCACCCTCGGTTCGCATGGACTAGTTTCCCTGGCGTCACTTTCGGTGCCGAGCTTGACGATGATGGGGTGGTCCCGCCGATCGAATCGACGCTGACGCCGCTGAACGATATTCGCTTCAACACCACCCTCGAGGCCAATACCCAGTATCAGTTCTCGGTGCAGGCGCAGAACAGCTGCAGCACCACCAACCTGCGGATTGTGAATGCAACAACCGCGCAGGTCTGCTTCCTCGTGGATCAACCGATTCCGGACAACGGTACCCTGGTCAGTACGGTCGGCGTGGCCGGCAACATTGCCGAAAACCTGCGTCTGACCCTGGGTATTGACCACCCGCGAGCGGGCGACCTGAAGGTCACCCTCAACCGCCTGGATCGCACCGCGGTGGTGCTCGATCGTCCCGGATTCCCGGCAACCTCCACCGGCTGCAACAAGGCCAACATCGAGACGGTGCTGCGCGATGGTGAACCCCTGAACAACGAGAATCAGTGCGAGGGCGCGGGCCCGGCGCTGGCAGGCCCGCTGTCACCGTCGCAGCCGATGTCGACTTTCGAGGGCGTTGCCGCGACCGGCGACTGGGTGCTGACGGTCCAGGACATGGCGCCGCAGCAAAGTGGTCGGCTGATTGAATGGTGCCTGTCCTCAGGCAACTCTCCGGGTGATACCCCGCTGGTCGCCTTCGAAGACGACGTGCTGCAAACCAGCTTCGAAACGAGTCAGTAGCCTCATCGGAACCCGCTGGATGCCCGCTTGCACGGCGGGCTGTGCCGGTCGTTGAGGGTTTCGCTTCGCACTGATTCGCCTGCTGGGGCGCCAACCTCGCTATCATCGGAGGATGAGCAGCGCCTACCCAAGCACCCGTCCGAAAATCCTGATCGCCGGCGGCGGTCTGGTCGGCAATACCCTTGCCCTTGCCCTTGCAGCGCGGGGACTGGCGGTCACTCTGGTCGAGCCGCGCACGGCTGCGCCAGACCAGTGCGATCCCGCTGACACCCGCCATTTGGCCCTTGCGGAGGGTAGCGTGCTGGCGCTGCAGCGACTGGGTGTATGGCCCGCTCTGGCTGAATCGGCCGGGGCGATTCGGCGAGTGGAGGTTTCCCGCCGTGGAGCGCCAGGTCAGCTGCGTCTGGACGCTGCTGAACATGGCTTTGAGCGCTTCGGTGCGGTGGTTCCGGCGCCGCTGTTGTTGCGGGCGCTGGATCAAAAGGTGGCTGACTGCGCCCTGATTGAGGTGCTGACGGGCGTACGGGTGGAGTACAGCGAAGCCGGCAATCAGCTGCGCCGGGTGATGCTCAGCGACGGCAGCACTCGCGAAGTGGCGCTGCTGGTTGCCGCTGACGGCACTGATTCGCCGCTGCGCACCGGTGCGGCGATTCCCGCCCGCGTTCATGACTATCAGCAGAGCCTGATTTCCTGCTCCATCCGTAGCCGCCGGGTCATGCCCGGAAGTGCTTTCGAACGGCTGGACCAGGACGGCCCGCTGGCGCTGCTGCCGCGGCCCGATGGGCGGATGGGCCTGGTGTGGACCATGTCCAGTGGCGATGCGCAAGCGCGCATGGCGGATGCCGACGGCGCCTTTTGCGCGGCGTTTCAGGAGCGATTTGGCTACCGACTGGGGCGCTTGTCTTCCCCCGGTAGACGCAGTCTGTGGCCGCTGCGTCTGATCTACGCCGAGCAGCTCCATGCCGATCGGCTGGTGCTGGTCGGCAACGCCGCGCAAACCATTCATCCGATTGGCGCGCAGGGCTTCAATCTGGGCCTGCGCGACGCGCTGGCGCTGGCCCAGTGTCAGGCGGGTCGAGACGATCCTGGTGAGCCAGCGGTGCTGGCGCACTATGAATCACTGCGCCGTCCGGACCGGGAGCAGACGCTGGCCTGGACCAGCCAGCTCCTGGCCATGCGTCCGGGCCATTCGCTGCTGGGTCCCGCGGCCGGGCTGGGCCTGGCGCTGGTGGATCTGCTCCCCGGGCTGCAGCGAGCACTGGTGGAGCGGGCGATGGGGATGGCGGTGCTGCCCTGGCTCCCGGAGGCGGCCTGATGGCGCGCAGCGGAATGCTCGATGTGGCGGTGGTCGGCGCCGGCCCGGCCGGGCTGGCGGCAGCGCTGCGGCTGCAGGCGCTAGGGATGAAAGTGGCAATCATTGCCGACCAGTGGCCGCGCCCGTGGTCGGCGCAGGAATACGATCTGCGCGTGGTTGCGCTGGCGCCAGATGCGCAGCGGTTGCTGGATGGTCTGGGCGTCTGGCGTGCAGTGCTTGAAGCGCGGGCGCAGCCGGTGTTGGGAATGCGGATAGACGAGGCCTCCGCGCCAACAACGCTGGGCTTCGATGCCGCCGCCAGTGGTCTACCTGCGCTGGCCTGGATCATTGAGCTGGGACTTTTGGCCGATCGTCTGGCCAAGGCATGGATCAGCGCCGGCGGAGAGCTCCACGAGGGCGTGGCGGTCGACAGCTTGACCCTGTCTACTGATTCGGCAGTGCTGAATCTCAACAGCGGCGAGCGGGTGCGTGCGCGTCTGATCGTGGCTGCTGATGGTGCTGCGTCTCCGCTGCGGACCGCGTCCGGCATCAGCGTGGACCAGCGTGACTATGAGCAGCGGGCGCTGGTCTGCGCGGTCAGCACCGCCAGGGCTCACCAGCAGATCGCCAGCCAGCGCTTTTTGAGCTCCGGTCCGCTGGCTTTCCTGCCGCTATCGGACGGCCGCTCGTCGATCGTGTGGTCGACCAGCAGCGATCACGCGCAACATCTGCTGGACCTTAGCGACGGCGATTTCTGCGCGGCACTTTCTGCTGTCGCGGGTGATCTGGTGGGCGAGATACTGAGCTGCGGGCCGCGCGCAGCCTTTCCGCTGCGGTTGCAGCTGGCACGGCAGTACTGCGGTGAGCGGCTGGTGCTGCTGGGCGATGCTGCCCACCAGGTGCATCCGCTGGCCGGTCAGGGGCTGAATCTGGGCTTGCGTGACGTCGACAAGCTGGCAGAGGTGGCAGCCTGGGCCAGCCGGGGCGGTCTGGATCCGGGTCTGCCCGGCGTGCTGGGTCGCTATCAGCGGGCGCAGCGCAGCGACAGCTGGGTCGCGGCTCATGCATTTGATGGGCTGGAGCGCTGGTTCTCGATCAGCGAGGGGCCGTTGGCGCAGCTGCGCCGTTCGGGATTTCGGTGGGTTGCCAATAGCGCCATGGCCAGGCACTGGCTCACGCGAATGGCAACACGATAAGGAAGGAGCAGTTGATGGCAGAGCCACGCCTACATGATTTTCAGATGCGCGCCATTGATGGCGACGAGCTGCCGCTGGCGAGCCTGGATGGCCAGGTGGTGCTGCTGGTCAATGTCGCCAGCAAGTGTGGTTTGACCCCACAGTATGTGGGTCTGGAGGCACTCCAGCGTCGCTACGGCGAACGCGGATTTACCGTGCTTGGGGTTCCGTGCAATCAGTTCGCGGGTCAGGAGCCGGGTAGCGAGGAGGAGATCCTGGAGTTCTGCATGACCAACTACGGGGTGACTTTCGCCCTGACCAGCAAGGTCGCGGTCAACGGCGACAATCAGCATCCGCTTTATCGCTGGCTGACCGGGCCCGACAGCCCGGTGGCGGGGCCGATACAGTGGAACTTCGAGAAGTTCCTGTTTGCGCGTGACGGCCAGCTGCTGCAGCGCTTTTCTCCCCGCGCCAACCCCGATGACCCGGAGCTGATCGCTGCGATCGAGAGCGCGCTGGCGGATTAGGATTGCCAGAATCAGGACTGCGGGACTGGTTCACAGGAGCGGCGAGCGCCCTCAGGCGGAGAACGGCGCACTCAACCGATTCGGGATCGATTCGGGTCAATCGCCTTGAATCGGGCGTCTTCCATCCCTAGGTAATCATTTGGGCTGCGATCCGGTCCTATGATTCCCGCCCGCAAGGTGAGCCGTTCATGTCCACCGCCGAGTCCATCGATCTCGCTGCCGCGACGGAGCATCTGCAGCGCACTGGTCAGGTTCAGCTGGTCGCCGATTGGGCCAACTCCAGGGCGCATAGCCTGCATCTGGCGGAGGGACTGAGCGCCGAGGATCAGCAGGTTCAGTCGATGCCGGATGCCAGCCCGACCAAGTGGCATCTGGCCCACACCACCTGGTTTTACGAGACCTTCATCCTCAAGCCCTTCGCGGCTGACTATCAGGCGTTTGATAGCGGCTACGGGTATCTGTTCAATTCCTACTACGAGGCTGCAGGGGCCCGTCATCCGCGGCCGCAGCGTGGATTGCTGACCCGCCCCACGCTGGCGCAGGTCCATGCCTACCGAGATCACGTTGACCGTACATTGGCGGCTCTGATCGGCGGTGCCGGAGTCCACCCGGAGGTGCTCAGGCGGGTCCGTCTCGGTATCAACCACGAGCAACAGCATCAGGAGTTGATGCTGAGCGACATTCAGCACGCTTTCTCATTGAACCCGCTCAAGCCCGCCTACCAGTCGCGTTGGCCCGGTCCGCCCGCCAGGCGCGAGCCGCCGCAGTGGCGTCGACTGACGGCCGGAATGGCGGAAATTGGCCATCACGGCGTGCAGTTCGCCTTCGACAACGAATCGCCGCGTCATCCAGTGCTGATCGGGGAGGTGGAGATTGCCAGCGCACTGGTCAGCGAGCGCGATTGGTTGACTTTTATCGAAGCCGGCGGCTATCGCGATCCACAATGGTGGATGGCCGATGGTTGGGCCCAGGTCCAAAAGGAGGGCTGGGAGGCGCCGCTGTACTGGCAGCAGCGTGAAAGGCAATGGCGGGTATTCGACTTGAGCGGCGAGCGTGAGCTGATCGCCGAGCGCCCGGTGGCGCACGTCAGCTGGTACGAAGCCGACGCCTATGCGCGCTGGTCCAACGCGCGGCTGCCCACCGAGCAGGAGTGGGAATGCGCCGCGAGTGAGCCGGCCCTCAGCGAGCAGCTGGAACAACTACAGACAGCGCTGTGGCAGTGGACCAGCAGTGCCTATGCCGCCTATCCCGGGTTCAGGCCCTCGCCAGGAGCGCTCGGTGAATACAATGGCAAGTTCATGTGCAATCAGTTCGTTCTGCGCGGCGGTGCTCATGCCACGCCGGCGAACCACACCCGGGTCAGCTATAGAAACTTTTACTATCCCCATCAGCGCTGGCAGTTTGCCGGCGTCAGACTGGCCCGCGATGCGCAGAACCGCGGCGATTGAGGAAAGTTCATGAGTAACGCGGTGTTGAAGAGTGCAGGGGTCGATCAGGTCTTCCTGAGCGAAGTCATTGCGGGCTTGTCGAACGCGCCCAAGGCGTTGTCGCCGAAGTGGTTCTACGATCAGCGTGGCTCCCAACTGTTTGAACAGATCACCCAGCAGCCCGAGTACTACCCGACCCGCACCGAGATCGAGCTGCTGGCCTCAATCAGCGCAGAACTGGGCGATCAGCTATCCGACCGGGAGGCGTTGATCGAATACGGCAGCGGCAGTTCACGCAAGACCAGACTGCTGCTGCGCGCGCTGCCACAGCTGCAGCAGTATCTGCCGATGGACGTCTCCGCCGAATTTCTGCGCGGCGCAGCGGACGGGCTGAGCAAGCAGTTTCCCAAGCTCCACGTGCGCCCAGTGGTGGGTGACTTCAACAGCACCGTCAAGCTGCCCGCCACCGTGCAATCGATGACTCGCCTGGGCTTTTTCCCCGGCTCCACCATCGGCAATCTGCCGCCTTCGGCTGCGTGCAGCTTCCTCAGACTGCGCCGCGAAGAGTTGGGCCGCGGCGGCAAGCTGCTGATTGGCGTCGATTTGCGCAAGCCGGTTGAGGTGCTGCTTGCCGCCTATGACGATTCGGCCGGAGTGACTGCGGCCTTCAACCGAAATCTGCTGCTGCGGATCAATCGAGAGCTGGGCGGCGATTTTGATCCCGATCGCTTCGACCACCAGGCCCGTTGGAATGACGATCACGGTCGGATCGAAATGCACCTGGTGAGTCGCGGTTTACAACGGGTTCGCATCGACAACCATTGCTTCGAGTTCGCCGACGGCGAATCGATCCACAGCGAGAACTCACACAAGTACCGGCTGGGTGAGTTCAAGCTGCTGGCCCGGGTAAGCGGCTGGGAAGTGGTCAGCCAATGGACCGACCCGCAGCAGTGGTTCGCGATCTTCCTTCTGGGATAGGAGCCTGCGTCAGCAGCCGCTCGTTGGGTGGCTTACGCGGGCGGATCGGCCATCGGCCCGCCCGCGCGGCTTGCCCCTAATCGATTTGCTGCAGCGCGTCGATCCGCGCCGACAGCGGTGGATGGCTGGCGAACAGCTGCTGGATGCCCTGACGCACCGCTCCGGAGATGCCGAAGGCGGCCACGTCTTGCGGGAGATCGCTGGGGCCATGGTTGGCCTGCAGCCGGCGCAGCGCGGAAATCATCTTGCCGCTGCCGACCAGTCTGGCCGCGCCGGCGTCGGCGCGGAACTCGCGCAGTCGGGAGAACCACATCGCGATGATGCTGGCGAGGATGCCCAACGCGATTTCGAGCACGATCACCGAAACCCAGTAGCCAATCCCGGGGCCACGATCGTTCTTGAATACCGCGCTGTCGATGATTCGGCCCAATACGCGGGAGAGGAAGATCACGAAGGTATTCAGGACCCCCTGCAGCAGGGTCATGGTGACCATGTCACCGTTGGCGACGTGGCTCACTTCGTGCGCCAGCACTGCTTCCACCTCGTGCTGGCTCATCCCGCGCATCAAGCCGGTGCTGACCGCTACCAGCGCGTTGTTGCGGGACATCCCGGTCGCGAAGGCATTCATCTCCGGCGAATCGAAGATCGCCACTTCCGGCATCCCGATGCCGCAGGCGTCGGCCTGACGACGAACGGTATCGACCAGCCAGGCTTCCTGCGCATTGCGCGGCTGCTCGATCACCTGGGCGCGGGTGGACATCTTTGCCATCCACTTCGACAGCGCCAGCGAGATGAAGGAACCGGCAAAACCGATGATTGCCGCGAAGATCAGCAACGACCCCATGTCGGTGCCGGTACGCGCGGCGTAAACGTCCAGGCCGGTCAAGCGCGCGATCATGCTGAGCAACAGCAGCACGGCAAGATTGGTACCCAGGAACAACGCGATGCGCAACATGCGGTAAAACTCCGTTTGGCAGTGAGGTGATGGAATCTCGATTGTGGTCGAAGATCGCGAAATCAAGGCTGAACCCTACGTGGGGCGATTCGCGCCGTCGCCCACCGGGTTGCTGCATCGGGGCTCATTGCTGGCTGCGGTCGGCAGCTTTCTTTGCGCACGCAAGGCGGCAGGGCAGTGGCTGCTGCGGATCGAGGATCTGGACCCACCTCGGGAACAGCCGGGTTCGGCTGAGGCAATCATCGAGACACTGGCTCTGTTCGGCCTGGAGTGGGACGGTCCGGTGTGGTGGCAATCGACCCGCCACCAGCGTTATGCCGAGGTGCTTGCGCAACTGCTGGAGGACGGGCACGCCTTCCGCTGCGCCTGCAGCCGCAGCGATCTGGCGCCCAGCGGCATCCATCCCGAGCGTTGCGTGCGCGCCCCGGGCGCGAGCGATTTTGCGGTGCGGATGCGGGTGGATCGGCAGCCGGTCGTGGTTGAGGATGCTCTGCAGGGGCGCTTTGCGCAGAACCTGCGGGACGACGTCGGCGACGTGGTGCTTCGTCG
>JAGRJL010000320.1:17408-18386 GCA_020442775.1 Lysobacterales bacterium
GATCTGCTCGACTCGACCCCCCGGCAGATCGCGCTGCAGCGACTGCTGGGGGTGCCCACGCCTGGCTATCTGCACCTCCCGGTGTTGCTCGATCGTGACGGCAACAAGCTGTCCAAGAGTCGCTTCTCGCGGTCCCTGATTCAGGCCCAGGCGCTCGCGGAGCTCCGCCTGGTCCTGGGTTGGCTGGGATTAACCGGGATCGAGGGCGATACCCCGTCGGCGATGCTGGCCCGAGCGGTAACTCATTTCGATCGCTGCCGCTTGCCTCGCCAGCCTTCGCTGCCGGGGGAGGAGATCGGCAGCACATCACCAATCGACGGAGATGGAGAAGCACTCTCCGCTGCAGGGCATCTGGGAGACGCGGTTGTGTAGAATGCGTGCAGGTTCTGGGAGGAGTAGTGAAATGACGTCACGTGTGGCTTTCGTCACCGGCGGTACGGGTGGAATCGGTACCGCAATTTGCCGGGAGTTGGCCAATCAGGGCCACCGGGTGGTAACCAACTATCGAAATGAAGAGAAGGCCAAGGCCTGGCAGGCCGAGCAGAAGGCGGCGGGCTTTGACATTGCGATCGTGCCGGGCGATGTCTCCGATGTGGATTCGTCCGCGGCAATGGTCAAGCAGATCGAGGAAACTGTGGGGCCAGTTGAGATTCTGGTCAACAACGCCGGCATCACCCGCGACACCACCTTCCACAAGATGACCGCGCTGCAGTGGCAGGAAGTCATGCGCACCAACCTGGACAGCTGCTACAACGTCACCCGCCAGGTGATTGACGGCATGCGCGCCCGCAAATGGGGTCGGGTGCTGCAGATTTCCTCGATCAATGGTCAGAAGGGTCAGTACGGCCAGGCCAACTACGCCGCGGCTAAGGCCGGCATGCACGGATTCACGATTTCGCTGGCCCAGGAAAATGCCAAGTTCGGGATCACGGTCAATACGGTGTCCCCCGGCTATGTGGGCACTGACATGGTGATGGC
>JAGRJL010000321.1 GCA_020442775.1 Lysobacterales bacterium
GGAAAATCCACCCTGATCGGGATCATCTCCTCGCTGGTCAATCTGGGTGAGGGCGAGGTCAGCGTGTTCGGCAAGGACCTGCGCACCCAGCGCGCGGCGGTCAAGTCGATGATCGGCCTGGTCCCGCAGGAGTTCAACTTCAACCAGTTCGAGAAGCCTTTTGACATCGTGGTCAACCAGGCCGGTTTCTACGGGGTGTCGCGCAAGGTGGCAGAGCAGCGCGCCGAGCAGTATCTGAAGGCGCTGACCCTGTGGGACAAGCGCAACGTGATGAGCCGCACCTTGTCCGGCGGAATGAAGCGCCGACTGATGATCGCCCGGGCGATGGTCAATCAACCCAGGCTGCTGATCCTCGACGAGCCCACCGCCGGGGTGGATATCGAGATCCGTCGCTCGATGTGGACCTATCTGCGCGAGCTCAATCGCGACGGGACCACCGTGATTCTGACCACCCACTACCTGGAAGAGGCCGAAAGCCTGTGTCGCAACGTGGCAATCATCGACCGCGGCACCATCATCAAGCGCTCCAGCACCAAGGCGCTGCTGTCGACCCTGGATCGGGAAACCTTTGTGCTCGATCTGGGCGCGCCAGTGGCCGAACTGCCGCAGCTGCCCGACTACCAGCTGCAGCGAGTGGATGACACCACCATCGAGGTCGAACTGCCGCGCGGCTCCGAACTCAATCAGGTCTTCGCCGCACTCGATCGGCAGCAGATCAAGGTGGTCTCGATGCGCAACAAGTCCAATCGGCTGGAAGAGCTGTTCGTCCGCCTGACCAGCAAGGAGGAGGCGTGAAGATGGAGCGGATTAGGGCAGAGGGCCCAGGGCCCAGGGCCCAGAAGGGCCCGCGCTTCCGATGCCAGTTGGTAACGCAGACCTGGGCCCTGGGCCCTGATCCCTGGGCCCTCGAGCAGGAGGCGAGTCAATGAGCGCCAACTGGACCGCCTTTTCCACCATCGTCCGCCGCGAAGTGGTGCGGATCCTGCGGATCTGGGGCCAGACCCTGGTGCCGCCGGCGATCACCATGACCCTGTACTTCGTGATCTTTGGCAACCTGATCGGCAATCGGGTCGGCGAGATGGGCGGCTATCGCTACATGGAGTTCATCGTCCCCGGGCTGGTGATGATGAGCGTGATCACCAATGCCTATGCCAACGTGGTCAGCTCCTTCTTTGGCAGCAAGTTCGGCCGCTACGTCGAGGAGCTGATGGTCGCGCCGGCCTCGTCGCTGGTGGTACTGGCCGGCTACGTCTGCGGCGGGGTGCTGCGCGGGCTGGCGGTAGGGGCGATCGTCACCGCGGTGGCGCTGTTTTTCGCCGATCTGCCGATCAAACACCCGCTGATGACCATCGTGACCCTGATCCTGACCGCGATCGTGTTTGCGCTGGCCGGGTTCATCAACGCGGTCTATGCGCGCAAGTTCGACGATGTGACCATCGTGCCCACCTTCATCCTCACCCCGCTGACCTACCTGGGCGGGGTGTTCTACTCGGTCAGTCTGCTGCCCGAGTTCTGGCAGAAGGTGTCGCTGGCCAACCCCATCCTGTACATGGTCAACGCCTTCCGCTACGGCATTCTCGGGGTGTCCGACGTTTCGGTGAGCCTGGCTCTCGGCATGA
>JAGRJL010000322.1 GCA_020442775.1 Lysobacterales bacterium
TGGACTGGTCGCTGCCGCCGCGGGCTGAGGTGGAGACACTGACATGAGTATTCGCGCCCGCTCCGCGCTTTTGCTGGCTGCTTGCTGCGCCCTGTCCCCGTTCACGATTGGCGATGTCGCGTCGGCCGCCGAAAGTCCCGCGGCCGACGGGTTGGTCGCCACCACCGTGGAACAGGCGCCCGCCGCACAGGTCGCCGAGGCCAATGAGTTTCTGGAACAGCTGCGCAGCGCGCTCGACAACTGCGAAGGTGGCCGTCTCTACGCCATGTTGCCCAGCTGGGAGCGGGCCCTGATTCCGGCGATCGCGCACGACGCGGTGCATGGCGAAGCCGGTCGGATCGTCGGCACGCTGGGCCTGCAGCAGGCCGCGATCTCCCCCTACGCGCGCGCCGCGATCACCTTGAGGGTGGAGCGATCGCCACAACGAACGAATGATCTGGATCCTGCCCAGGTGATGCACAGCTGGTGCGTGGCCAATCGCCCGCTGCTGCAGCCGCTGCTGGGCCGGCTCGAGGGCGATGACTGGTACTGGCTGCGCACCCCGCCCTATGCGCTGCTCAGCGGATGCCTGAATGACCAGCCCATGGTCAGGGATCGAATCACCCTGGTCTACCAGCAGCAGTGGCGGCTGGCCCTGATGGAAACCAGCGAGAGCTGGCTGCTGGACGCCTTTGCCCGTCAGCCCAGCGACCAGCTGCTGGCTGCGCGTGCTGAGTTCATTCGCCGCATCGGTCAGATTCCGGCCGGCGCGCGGGGAGACGATCCGGTGGCCCGGGCGGCGTTGACCAGTGGCGCCGGCGATCGCGATCTCGCCAGCTACGCGGGCCTCACAGAACGGCTCAGCGCAGTGCCGCCCTGTGGGTAGTGTATTTCTGCTGCTGGCCACCACTCTGACCGCCGGCAACGGCTTCACCTCGCCCGAATGCTGGTCGCAGCCGCGCTACAGCCATCGCCCGGCGGACGCCGAATCGATCGCGCGAGTGCGCATTGAGTCGGTTGATCAGGTGTTGCCCCTCAGTGGCGAAGCCTCGCCCAATCACGGTTATCAGTTCCGCCACGAGCAGAGCGCCGACGCGCAGCTGATCCGCATCGACGTGGAGAACGGGCGCCAGTGGCTGCTGCGCCTGCGTGGCGCTGCGTGGCAGCCGGAAAGCCGCTGGATCAACGAGAAGCTGCTTTTTGTCCGGGTTCATTGGGGACGAATCCTCGCCAGCGATTTGCTGATTGACGTCGAGAGCGGTGAACTGCTGTGGCATCAGCTGGCCGAGGCCGGCGATATCGCCTACGCCCAGTTCCAGCAAGGCTGCCAGGGACAGTGTCCCTGTCCGCCGCAGGAGGCGCCCGGGTCTGACAGCGCACCGGCACCGATAGCCGGCGAGCCGCTGCTGGGTCTGGGCGAGATCGCCGGGGTTGGCGAAGGTAGCGAGGGGCTGGCGCAACCGCTGCTGGTGCGTGATCAACCAGACCCGCAGGCCGCCACCCGCAGCGTGAGCGAGCTCAGCGACTTCCAGACCCGCGAGCTCAGCTACGAACAGCCGGCGCTGCTGGTCTATGCGGTGAGCAAGGGCTGGCTGCAGGTCGCCCTGGCCGATGGCGGGCGAGTTTGGGTGAGCGCTGACGTGGTCAGGATGCACCCGCTGGAGGTGGCGCTGATCAACCGGCTGAACTATCTGGTGTCGGGATGGGATGGCCGAGTCTGGACCGAACCCGGCGCACAGCTGGCGGCAACCCTGGCGAGCTCGGAGGACAACCAAACCAGCGTTCAAGTGCTTGGTGCCAAACGACACCAGGGACGCTCCTGGATGCTGATCGAGGTCCACAGCGAGTCGCCCTGCAGGGGCAGCGGCACACCCGAGGTGATCGCACGGGGCTGGGTACCGCTGCACCAGCCCAGCGGTGAGCCGCTGGTGTGGTTCTACAGCCGCGGTTGTTAGTCCGATGCAGTAGCGCTTGGCGGATTCGAAGAATGCGAACCGGTGCTCGCTTCGATTTCGCACGAAGTGCACCCGGCACCCGGTGGCGACTGGTATCGTCTGGCGGCTGCGACAAGCTGATTGAACCTGATGCCCCTGCGCCCAGAGCTGAGATATCGTCCACCAAACCCTGAGCTGGTCAAGCAACTGCGGAACCTGCTGAATCGCTTCGAAGAGCTGTCGTCCAGCAGCGGCGATACCCAATCTGTCGTGAACGCGATCAACCAGCTCAGCGGCGCTGAGCTTGGTCACTATGCGCTGGAAAACTATTGGCGCTCGACCAGCATGGAGAGTTTCCTCGATCAGGCGGCGCGGACCAGGCCGCGGTCGGTGCCGGATATCCGCCGCGAAGAGCTGATCGAGATCGTGGAGCTTTGGCTGCAAGCATCCAGCGAGCCCGAGTCCAACTATTACGAGGCGCTGTTCGATGCGCAGGTCACCTTCCCGGGGGGACTGATGGGCGCCTTTCAGGTACCTACCGGGGTCGCGGCAGAAAGCTGGGAGCCGAGCCCTGCCGAGGTCGTGGACATTGCCATGGCGCATGTGCCGATCCGTCTGTAGCAAGGCGCTCGCCGCCGGGCCGGCGATCGACGGCCTTTTCAAATCAGCGAGGATCTGGATGGGGCCGTGATGCAGTCAACGGCACTTCCAGCAGCAGCACCGCTTCCAGCTCCGCTGGCTCAC
>JAGRJL010000323.1 GCA_020442775.1 Lysobacterales bacterium
GCCAACATCGCGCTGGCCAACCGGCTGCAGGAAGCCGGGGTCCAGGTGGTGTACGGCGTAGTCGGCTACAAGACCCATTCGAAAATGATGCTGATCGTGCGCCGGGAGGCCGACAAGCTGCGCCGATACGTGCACCTTTCCACAGGCAACTACCATCAGGGTACCGCCGCCGCCTACACCGATATCGGCCTGCTCACCGCGCATCGCGAGATCGGCGAAGACGTCAGCAAGCTGTTCCAGCAGATGAGCGGACTGGGTCCGGTGATCAAGCTCAAGCGCCTGCTGCAGTCGCCGTTCACGCTTCACCGTGGCCTGTTGGACAAGATTGCCCGCGAGGCCGAGCACGTCCAGGCAGGTCGCGAGGGGCGGATCATTGCCAAGATGAATTCATTGTCCGAGCCGACGGTGATCCAGGCCCTGTATCAGGCCTCGCAGGCCGGGGTTCGGATTGATCTTTGCGTTCGCGGGCTGTGTTCGCTCAAGCCAGGTGTCGCCGGGGTCTCGGAGAACATCAGCGTTCGATCCATCGTCGGGCGGTTTCTGGAGCACAGTCGGGTGTACTACTTCGCCAACAACGGCGATGAGGAGCTGTATTGCTCCAGCGCCGACTGGATGGAACGCAATCTGCTGCGGCGGGTGGAAACGTGCTTCCCGATTCTCGATCCGGAGCTTCGCGCCAGGGTCTTTCATGAAGAATTGGAGATCTATTTCTCCGACAACTCGCAGGCCTGGATTCTGGCCCCTGACGGCAGCTACCAGCGGCTCACTCCAGGCGACGAGCCGACTGCTTCGGCCCAGTCAACGCTGCTGTCGGCGACATGATCATGCAGCAATCCATCCGTCCGGGTGATCTGGAGGGACAGACCATCGCTGCGGTCGATTTGGGATCCAACAGCTATCACATGATTATCGCCCGGGTTGATCAGGGCCAGATCGCCGTGTTGGACCGGCTTCGGGAACCGGTTCGGATGGCGGCCGGCCTGTCCTCAGACGGGCGCCTGGATCCGGCTGTGCGCGACCGTGCGCTGAACTGTCTGGCACGCTTCGGCCAACGCCTGCGCAGCCTGGATCCCGCCTGGAAGCGTGCCGTAGCCACCAACAGCGTGCGCCAGCTCAGCAATCCTCGCAGCTTTCTGATGACCGCTGAAACCGCGCTGGGCACGCCCATTGAAGTGGTCGCTGGTCGCGAGGAAGCGCGTCTGATCTATATGGGGGTGGCTCAGGGTCTGGCCGAGGAAAAGGGCCGGCGGCTGGTAGTAGATATCGGCGGAGGCAGTACCGAGCTGATCATCGGCAAGGGCTTCAATGCACAGGAAACCGAGAGTACCCAGATGGGCTGCGTGGCCAGCACCAAACGCTTCTTCGCCGATGGCAAGGTGAGCAGCAAGCGCTGGGAAGCGGCCAAGGCCGCACTGCAGCTGGAGTTGGCGCCCACCGCACAGAACTACATCAATCGAGGCTGGAAACAGGCCTATGGCGCCTCCGGCACCATGCGCGCAATCAGCCGAGTACTGCAGGAACGGGGCGGTCCTGAACGGGAAATCGTCGCAGCAGACCTCAACCGGCTGGTCAATGATTTGATCAAGGCCGGCTCGATTGACGCGATCAGGTTCAAGAGTCTAAGTGATGACCGCCGTGCGGTTTTCCTGGGCGGGCTTTGTGTGGCCGCTGCGGTATTCGAACAACTGGAGCTGCAGCAGGTTCGGGTCAGCGACTACGCGATGCGCGAAGGAATCCTGTATGACCTGATCGGACGCAGCCGACACGAGGACCCCTGTGAGGCCAGCGTTAAAAAGCTGGCCAAGCGCTATGGCGTCGATCAGGCCCAGGAGCGTCGGGTTTGGAAGGTGCTCAGCGGGCTTTTTGAGCAAGTTCGGGTAGTCTGGAATCTGGATCAGTCCGATCGAGAGATACTGTCCTTTGCGTCCAGAACCCATGAGGTTGGCCTGGCAATCGCGCACTCTCAACACCATCGCCATGGTGCCTATATCCTCGCCAATACCGACCTCCCCGGCTTCTCTCGGCAACAGCAGCAGCGACTGGCAGATCTTGTTGGTGCCCACCGCCGGTCACTTGGCAGCAACGCGCTCGCCGGCCTGAGTGAGGAAGAGCGCGGCCATGCCCTGCGCCTGATCACCCTGCTAAGACTGGCGGTGCTATTGAATCGCTCTCGAACCGACGATCCCATCCCGCAAATCGCCTTGCAGCCGTTTCCTGGGGGACTGGAGTTGCATCTCAATCCGCGCTGGCTGCATAGCCATCCACTCACCCGAGCGGATCTGGAGCAGGAAAAGAGCTTTCTGCGTCAGGTTAAGTTCGAGCTTCGGGTAGTGGCGGAAGGCTAGCCGATTGGCATTCGCCTGAGGCTAGATTGAGAGAGCCAACCCGCAACCTGAATTGACTTCACGCGGGCTGGACCCAAGCTGGTAGCCCCAAGCACAATGGGTATCGTTCCGCTCATCGCCGGGACGCGCCCGGAACGGGTCATACTTTGTGAATGCGCCGGCTGATCCTGGCGTGTTTGAATCCAAGGGACTCATGAACAGGCGCCGCGTCGGGCACTGCCCTTGGCTGAACTACGCAAGCCCGATCGGCTTCGTGGAGAAGAATCGGCCCACATCGCGTCCGTTTCCTGTCTGCAGGCCCGCGTCGTGGCAAACGCGCTGCCGCGCTCCCCCTCGGACCGAGCCTGAGAAAAGGGTCGCATCAGCACGCAAGTCAACCTGCCTTTTGAACCTCACACCAGCGGCAGGGCTTGGCCTCTATCCCGGATTATTCATGAATGTTCGTCGCGAGGGTTTCGCAGGCGCGCTGTGGTGCGGTTCGCGGACCTTAAGATCGGC
>JAGRJL010000324.1:0-10405 GCA_020442775.1 Lysobacterales bacterium
GTGTAGCCCAGCCAGGAACCACCATTGGGGGCGCCGACCGGGTCATGCCAAATGTAGGCCACCAGGGAAGCGATCGAAAGCAAGATCGCGAACCAGAAATAACGGTAGCCGGCGTGATTCAGGATGGTCTGATGCATGTCTGGCTCTGGCTTCGCAAGTGAATGGACAACAAACCCTAGGCCGCGCGACTAGTTGCGGGCGAAGGCATACTGGGGCAGATCCTCGGGGCTGATGCGCAAGGCGGCGCCAGTGGGACAGGCACGCACGCAGGCTGCGCCGCCCGGCAGGTCCTTGCACATGTCGCACTTGACCGCCTTCTTCTCGCTGGAAGTGGCCTTGTCGTAGGGCGCCTCGCCCGGGCCCGGCCCACGACCAAACATCAGCCACTGGATCAGTCCCGGCTTCCTGGTCTTCTTGGCCGACATGTGAATCACCCCATAGGGGCAATTGCGCTGGCAGTTGCCGCAACCAATGCAGTTGTCGGCAATGTAGACCTCGCCGTTGGGTGCGCGATGAATCGCGTCCGGCGGACAGTCCTTCATGCAGTGCGGATGCTCGCAGTGACGGCAGGAAGTGGGCACGTGCACGCTGGCGTAAGTGGGGCCAGCCTCGCGGTCCAGTCGGGATGTCCCACCATGGGTCTCTGCGCAGGCCTTCTCGCAGTTGTCGCAGCGCACGCACAAGGACTCGTCGATCAGCAACACGTCGGTGGCTTCGCCCAGTCCCTGGCCAATCAGGAAGCTGATGACATCACCGCCACTGGCGGCGGTCTGCATCGCGATGTTGGCCTGGGTGCGTTGCTTGTATTCCTGCTGCAGCTTCAACTTCAGCGCAGGGCTGGCATCGACCAGTCGCTGGAAGGCATCTCGTTCGACCCGGATGGTTTCGGTTTTCACCGCCGCACGCGCGGTTGCGGTGCGCTTGCTCTGACCAAGCAGCGCCATTTCGCCCACATAGTTGCCGGCCGCCACATAGGAGAGCACCACTTCGCGGCCACCGATACTGCGCGAGATGGTCAGCGACCCGACCCGCACCAGATGCAGCGCATCGCCTTCATCGCCCTCGTTGAACAGCGTGTCGCCGGCCTTGAAGCTCTGCAGGGTGGCGCTGGCCACCACATCGTGAATCTGGTCGCCCGAGGCCTCTTCGCCGAAACGTCCGCGAATGGTGCGCTCGATGAAGCACTGGTCGACCAGCTTCTTGACCCCCTCCACCGAGTTGATCAGCTTGGTCATGGAGCGCCGCGGCGTCTCCACCAGCACGCAATTGGCGCCGGCAAGCACCGTCGCACTGCGTCGCCGGCCAGAAATCAGGCTCATCTCGCCGAAGAACTCGCCCGGCCCAAGGCTCAGCCGCTTGCTGCCTTCTTCATCGAGGAAGACCTCGACCGAACCGGCCACGATGGAGTAGAAGGAATTGGTGTAGTCGTTGCGCTGGAACACTGGCGAACCGGCTTTGGGCGAGCGGATATCCGAATCGATCATGAACTCGCGCAGCTGCAGCGGGGTGATCTGGGCGAGCAGCGGCACCGCCTTTTGCACTCGCTCCAGCGCCGCACTGACCGAACTGAAGCCAGGCATCTTTTCGAATTTGGCGCGCAGCAGGGGTTCATCCGCCGGCTCGACCGTGTTGCCGAGGATGTACTCGACAACTTCGTAGCCCTGATTCATCGCCTGTTTGATCAGCGGGTAGCCGCCGAGCGCACCAACGATGTAGAGCCCCTTGACGTTGGATTCGTAGGTTGCGCTGATCGCCGGGACCGCGGCCGGATCCTTGCTCGGGAACTCCACGCCGCAGGACTCGACGAAGCGCCTGGGCGGATTCGCGCCCAGTCGGGCAATGATCCGATCACACAGCACCTGGGCGCGGCCCTTGGGCGTATTGAGGATCAGGCGACCCGGCTTGCGACCGACGGTCAACTGATCGACGCGTTCCGGCGAAGCGCCGTAGTAGCAGTCAATCAGACCGTCATCAATGGCGCGGGTAATCAGCTTCAGATTGCCCTCCTTGGCGCGGGCAAACTCGTCACGGCGATTGACGATGACAACCTGATTCTGCTTGGCAAGCGCAATCGCGTTTTCGATCGCGGCATCGCCCGCGCCGATCACGACGATGGTCTCGGCCTCGTATTCATCCGGATCATCGAGCTGATATTGAACGAAGGGCGCCTCTTCGCCGGGCACCCCCATCTTGCGCAGATTCCCCTGCAGGCCGATGCCGAGGATGACGTATTCGGCGCGCAGCTTCTCGCCGCTGGTCAGGGTCAGTTCGAAGCCGGGATTGAGCTGGTCGATCTGCTTGACTTCGGCGCCGTAGCGGACCTTGACCCCGCATTCCTCCACGCCCTGGTTCCAGGCGTCCAGAATGGCTTCGCGGCTGCCCGCTTCAAATGGCACATCCGAACGCAGCGGCAGCGCGTCCGGCTCGGCCATGACGTGCTTGCCCTTCTGATATCGGTAAATGGTGTTGGACAGGTGCGCTTCGGCTTCGAGCAGCACATGGGAAACACCCAGCTTCGCCGCGTGCGCTGCTGCGCTCTTGCCGCCGGGCCCCGACCCGACGATGGCAATCTTGACCTGCTCGGTCATCGCTATCCCCCATCTGCGCCTGCCATTTCACGGCCTAGTTTAATAGAAGCTGACTGTTCGGCAACGGCGAATGTGCAAATCGCGTCAATTCAGCCGAGCTTAGCGACCCGCCGAGCAGGTCGCTCTCAACCCCCTGCTCGACCGTCAGATCCCTACTCTAACCGATCCGGCTGAAGGCAGAACCAGCCCCTCCTGCTCCTCGCCGGTCCAATTATTTGCACCCCATCTCGGCTCCACGGGCCACAACACCTGTGAGGATCGCCTCTGGCTGGCTATCATTGGAGCCCACTGCAATCCTCGGTTGGGAATCTAGGGTCGATGTCGGGTAGCGAATACGCTTTGATCCAAGCAGGACTGCCGGTCAAGCAGCGGCCCGGGCGCGATTCTTTCCCGACCACCGCGCGCGCCGTCCGCCTGTGGATTGAAGCGCTGCCGCTGGCCAACAGCGGCGCGACCGCCCGACTGCTTTACAACGGGATCAAGGAGCTCAATCAGCTCGAGGTCGATGCCAATCAGCGTCTGGAGATCCTTGAGCAGATGCGCAAGCCAATGGCCACGGTCGCGGCCAGTATGGAACGGCACGTGATTAATCAGCCGCTGCCATTGCCGGCGCAGAAGCGACAGATCGGCACGGTGATTCGCGACTTTCACCGGACCCTGGCCGATGGCTACCGGATCTGCGTGGCGGATCTGTGCGCACCACGGGGTGGCGTTCCCTTCCTGCGCGGTCGGGTCGTCGCACTGGCGCTGGCGCGAGCGATGACCCATTTGTCCGCCCTGCTGGCCAAGTGCTATCTGGTCTATGCGGAAACGCCGGCCAGCATCTGGCAGCAGATGCATCAGCTGATCGCCTTCGGCCGTTCCCAGAACCTGCATGACAAGCCGATCACCGATCCGCATCTGCCAGGCATCACCCTGACCGCCGAGAGCATCTACATCCAGTCGATGCTGATCCAGATTGCCAATCCCTATCGGCTGACCCAGCGGGAGATTGTCGACCTGGAAGGGGTGGCGCTGGTCTGGTCCGCGCACTGCCAGGTGAGCTATGACGGCGGCGGTGACGGCCATTTCCTGATCGATCCGGACGAGGATTCACCGCCGATGGTGGCGCGTGGACAATCCGGTGAGTTCTGGAGGCTGGATGCATCCGGCCTGGTCAAGCACGTCCAGACCAACGTCAATCTTTGCGCCAACCCTGATGCGATGGTGATGGCCCGATCGCGCTTCGGGCAGAGTCCGGGGTCGCTGACTGCCGGCGTGCTCTCGCGCCTGATCACCGCATGGGATTTCAGCGGCGAGCGCGCGCAGCCTCGGCTGCCTGCCGGTTATCCGATGGATGTGGCGCTGGGCCTGCATTTCGCCCACCAACTGACTTCGGAAAACCGTGACTTCAACGAATTCGTCCGCGAACTCAGCGGCGGTGGGATCGAACTCAGCGACCGTGAACGCTCAGCCGCCTGGGCCCAGGCCAGTGGCGACAGCGCCAAACCGCTGGTCCTTCGCGCCACCGTGCTGGACCAGAGTCTGGGCGGCTACCGGATCGTCTGGGAAGATGCCGAAGCGCTGCGCGCCCGGGTCGGCGAACTGGTTTCCCTGGCCACCGTGGACGAAGACGCCGACGATAGCGAAGACGAGCCGCGCGACTGGATGATCGGGGTGCTGCGCTGGCTCAAGGGTGGCGCCGGCAACAGTCTGGAGGGGGGATTGCAGTTGCTCAGCCGTCGCGCGGAGGCGGTGGCGGTGCGGGTACTCAAGGGCGCTGATGCGGCTCAGGTGATCCATCGTGGTTTCCTGCTCGACCCGCTGGATTCGGCCCATACGGTGCCGACGCTGCTGGTTCCTTCGCTGGTCGACTCGGACGCCGAACTGGAGGTTCTGCGCTTGCCTGATCCCATGGGCATCGAAGAACGGCGCCTGTGTACCCCGCTGGAAGAGATGCGCCTGCTGGAGAACAGCGGCTCCTACAAGCAGATGGCTTTCGGCATCCGCGGTCAGCCGTTGGAGCCGGAAAAGCCGCGCGAGGACCCGCTCGACCAGGACGCGCTGGACGAGATTTTCTCCTCGGTTTGAGAGCCGCGAGCTGCGCTGCAAGCACGGCCTTGACCGAGCTACTCACAATCCCAACCGCTTGACGCGCCGAGCACGCTGCAGCGATCGGCGCCAGCCACCAGGAACTCATGAACCACAACAACAGCGATCCCAAACGGCCAGCTTCGGTCGCGTACGGCAGTGCCGCAAGACGCACCAGCGTCGGGGTCAGCGTGGGCGGCGTTCAGATCGGCGGCGATGCGCCGATCGTGGTCCAGTCGATGACCAACACCGACACCGCCGACATCGCCGCGACGGTCAGCCAGATCGCCGAGCTCAAGCGCGCCGGTTCGGAACTGGTTCGTATCACCGTCAACACCGCTGAAGCCGCCGCGGCGGTCCCGCGGATCCGGGACGGTCTGGCTCAGCGCGGGGTCGAGGTGCCGCTGATCGGCGATTTTCACTACAACGGGCATCAACTGCTGGCTAACGAGCCCGCCTGCGCACAGGCGCTGGCCAAATACCGGATCAATCCGGGCAATGTGGGTTTCGGTCAGAAGCGTGATCGTCAGTTCGCGGCGATCATCGAGGCCGCCATCGCCAACCACAAGCCGGTGCGCATTGGGGTCAACTGGGGCAGCCTGGATCAGGCCCTGTTGGCACGCCTGATGGACGAGAATGCCGCCCGCAGCCAGCCCTGGGAGGCCTCGGCCGTAGTGCGCGAGGCGCTGGTCCGCTCGGCTCTGGATAGCGCGGCGATCGCTGAGGAGATCGGCCTACCACGCGACCGGATCATCCTCTCGTGCAAGGTCAGCGGGGTCCAGGATCTGATCGCGGTCTACCGGGAGCTCGCTCTGCGCAGTGACCACGCGCTGCATCTGGGGCTGACCGAGGCCGGCATGGGCAGCAAGGGAATCGTCGCCTCCAGCGCAGCGATGGCGGTGCTGCTGCAGGAGGGGATCGGCGACACCATCCGGGTTTCGCTCACGCCGGAGCCAGGCCAGGCACGCAGCGCCGAGGTGGTGGTCGCCCAGGAACTGCTGCAAACCATGGGGATGCGCTCCTTCACCCCGCTGGTGACGGCTTGCCCAGGCTGCGGCCGCACCACCAGCAGTTTCTTTCAGGAACTCGCCAAGCGGGTCACCGATCATGTCCGCGAGCGGATGCCTAGCTGGCGGTTGACCCGACCCGGTGCCGAAGACTTGTCCCTGGCGGTGATGGGCTGCATCGTCAACGGGCCAGGTGAAAGTCGGCATGCGCACATCGGGATCAGCCTGCCGGGGACTGGCGAATCACCCGCAGCACCCGTATTCATCGACGGGCAGAAACACTGCACCCTGCGCGGTGAGGGAATCACCGACGAGTTTCTCCGGATCATCGACCACTACGTCGACACGCGCTTCGGTTCCGATGGATCCGATTGAGGAAGCCTGCCGCTTCGCCCCCTATTACCAGGACAGCTGCCGAGAGCGAGTGGATGCGCCGGTACTGGAGGGCAAGAACCACTGCCGGATTGCGGTCATCGGCGGCGGTCTGGCCGGAGTCTGCACCGCGCTGGGCCTGGCCGAACGGGGCGTCACCGGGGTCACCCTGGTCGAGGCCGAGGAAATCGGATTCGGCGCCAGCGGGCGCAACGGTGGATTCGTGTTCGGCGGCTATTCGCTGGGTAATCAGGCGCTGATCGACCGGCTCGGCCTGCCCCGCGCCCGACAGCTTTATCAGGCCACCGTCGACGGCATTGAGCTGCTGCGCGCGCGAATCAAGCGCTACGCCATCGACTGTGATCTGAGCGAAGCGGGGGTACTCTGGGCCAACTGGTTTCGCAATCCCGAGGTGCTGCTCCGGACTCAGCGCATGATGGCCGAGGCCTATGGCGTGGAGTGGCAGCTGCTCAACGCCGAAGAACTGGCCGAACGGGTCACCAGCCCGCGCTATTTTGGCGCCCTGTTTGAACCCAGGGCCTTCCATGTCCAGCCGCTGGCCATGGTCCGCGGGCTGGCCCGCGCAGCAACTGAACAGGGCGCGGCACTGCACCAGCACAGCAGCGTGATCGGGATGACCCGCGATGCCCAGGGCGTGCGCCTGATCGGACGCGATTTCGAACTCCGCGCCGAGCAGGTGGTCGTCGCCGGCGGCGGCTATCTGCACGGCTACTTCAAGCCGTTGCAGGCGGCGATGCTGCCGATCGCCACCTATGTCATGGTGACCGAGCCGCTTCGAGAGCGGCTCGGCAGCTGTTTGCGCACCGCCAGTGCGGTCTACGACACCCGCTTTGCGTTTGACTACTACCGGCCACTGGCCGATAGCCGGATCCTTTGGGGCGGCCGGATTTCGATCCGCGACCGCGATCCCGAAGACCTGGCGCGAATCCTCGCCCGCGACCTGCGCCGGGTCTTTCCGCAGCTGGGCCGAGTAAGGGTGGAGAGCGCCTGGACCGGTTCGATGAGCTATGCCCGCCACGAAATGCCGCAGATCGGCCAAATCAGCGCCGATACCTGGTACGCCCAGGCCTTTGGCGGGCATGGTCTGGTGCCGACCACGGTGGCCGGCGAGACCCTGGCGTCGGCCCTGGCAGGAGAGCCCAGCCCGTTGCTGGAATCATTCGGCCAATTTGGCCTCGACTCGGTCTATCGCCAGGTCGGTCTGGGATTGCTCGGCGCCCAGGCCCGCTACAGCTGGTTGCAGTGCTGCGACTGGTGGCGGAGTCTGACCCGGCGCTGATATTGCGACCGATCAACCGTTCGGATCGGCCCGCTCCACTTCGAGGCGCGGGCTGGATCCGGCCAGTGCTTCACCCTGCAGATAGTCGACCCCCAGCGACCACAGCCTGTTGACGTCCGCCAACTCGTCCACACCGTCGACCACTACCGAGCGACCGGCCTGTTTCCAGGGCTCCAGCGCCATCGCGAACTGGTCGGGCGGCAGGGTCTTGACCGTCGCATAGGGGAAGCGCAGCACGTTGACCGGCAGTTCCCCATACCAGGCGATCTTGTCCAATTGGACCCTCGCGTCGGTCAGCATCGACACCACCCTGAAAGTCCGCAGCGCGCTGAGAATGCCCTTCAGCGCCGGCCGTTCGATCAGAATCTGCGCGTCGAAATCCAGCTCCATGCCGACCGCGAGCGCCGGATTGCGACTGAGCAGCGAGTGAATCCACTGCAGCTGGGGACGATCATAGGAAGCCAGATCCGCGGGCACCGAGATTCTCGCCGCGCGGCCGCTGGCGCGCAGGTCTTCCAGTGCGGCAAAGGCCTGGCTCATTGCGTATCGATCGATCGAAGGAATGGTGCCGGCCGCCTGTGCGGCGCTGAGGAACTCGGCGCGGGTCACCCCGCCCAGCGGCGCTCGATGGTCACGCAGCTTGGCAATCAGGCTGTAATGACCCTTGTGCTCACCGTGCAGCTGCAGCATCGGCTGGAACTCGATCACCACATTGCTGCCGGACACATTCCGCTTGACCGCCTCGCGAATCATCATCACCCGCTCGGCGGAAAGGCCGTCCGGGCCGTGTTCGAGCACCCCGTCGGCGCGATTCCCACCCAGCCGGTGCGCAATCGCTACTGCGGCGAAGGCTGCAGAAATCCAGCTGTCGGCAATCACCGCCGGGCTGACGTTGCCTCCAGCCGGCGGCAGCGCCATCCCGATGGAGATGGTCAGCGGCATGTCCTTGCCCTGCACCTTCAGCGGTCGCTCGGCGACCGCCTTGCACAGGTGCTCGGCAACAATCTGCAGGGCTTTGGGAGTTTCCCGCTCAATCAGCACCCCGAAGCCGAACTCCTGCCACAGCGCGATTGCGTCATGCTCATCGAGCACATCCAGCAGTCGCAGATCGATGCTCTGTTCCAGTTCGAAGGCGCTGGCCTGACCGAGCTTCTGGTTGAGCACATCGGTTTGGTCCACCCGAATGGCGAATAGCGCGCGCACCCCTTGCGCCGGCGCCATCGCGGTCTGGTTAATTGCCTTGAGCAACTCGCTGCGCCGCAGGCGCCCACGACCGATCTCGCCAACCGCCGCGGTGACCGGCGCCAGCTGCTGGCGCACCCCGCGGGCTCGCTGAATCCGGCTGCGCAGTGCAGCCACCAGCGAGCGCGGCCGCACCGGCTTGGTCAGATAGTCGTCGCCACCGGCGCGTACCGCCTGCAGCCTGGCCTGCTCGGATTGCTCGGCGCTCAGGAACACGATAGGCAACACCAGCAGCTCGGCCCGTTCGCGCAGGCGCATGGTCAGGGTGACCCCGTCGGTGTCGGGCATGAACAGATCGACCAGCAGCAGGTCGGGATTGAATTCGGCGATGGCCTGTTCAGCCTGCGCCGGTTCACCGATTGCACGGGCCTCGATTCCGACCTGTTGCAACAACACTGACAGATAGACCCGGGTGTCCTCGTCGTCATCGACAAGCAGCACCCGAAAGGGTGGATGCGGCGGGCTGGCCAATTCCAGGATTCGAGCGGCAGCCCCAGCTTCGTCCAGCGATTCGATATACAGCTCGCTGCCGCTGAGCATGGCATGCAAGCGATCGCCGATATGCCCGCGCCCCACCCCCACCACCACTACGTTGGCGCTGGCCGGCACCCGCTGGGCCAGGCCATCGAGCACCCGACAGAGCCCGGCGACCTGCTCGGTAGAGGCAATGATCGCCATCGGCAAATCAGCACCGATCACCTTGGGCACCTGCTCCAGGCTGGCCAACCGCACCAGATCGACACCATGATCGGTCAGCATGTTGATCAGCGACTGCGGCGGTTCCAGCTCCAGCAGACCGATGGAGGCGCCGATGCTGGGCGTCTTGCCCGCGCTTTCCTCACCAGCCTTGACCACCTCAGGCTCACCGGACTGGAATGGACCCAGCGCGTGTTCCAGGCTCAGCGCGAGCTCTCGAATCTCCGCCAGTTCGCTCTCTTCTGGCGGAATGTGGCCCTCAAAGGCCGACAGATAGACGTACAGATCCAGCGCCGCCATGCGGATCGGCTCCAGATCCAGATTGGCGGCCAGATCGGCCAGACGCTCAAAGGCAGCATGGGACTGCCGGGCAAGCTCCGGATCCCATTTCTCAGTGGACAGCACGGTCGAGTCCCGAACCAGGGTGTTGGCCAGTTCGAGCAGGGAGCGCAAGGCCGGGCTGGGAACGTTCTGCATGGACCAGAGCCGTCGATGGCAAGGCTCCTGAGTCTAGCAGCGCTATTGGGTCCTGGTGGTCTGCGCTGGCGATGACTTCCGCGCCCCCGGGCAGTATGGTTTGGGGTTCCACAATCAATGGTTTCGCCAATGAACAAGCCGCCACTGCTGCTGTTGCCCGCGCTTCTTTTGACGATTTTTTGCGGCTGCAGCCAGCAGCCGGAAAGCACCCCGGCGGCGGAAAACGGCGCTAACTCGAAAACTGCCGCTGCGCACAATGACAGCAGCAAGCTTGCAGCCCAGCTGGATCAGCTCTACGCGGATTACTGGGAAGCCAGTCTGGCGCTCAATCCGCTGCGCGCCACCTTCGTCGGTGACACCCGCTACAACGACCAGCTGCCGGACATCTACAGCGCCGAATACCGCCAGAAGGTGCAGCAGTTCGAGCAACAATGGCTGGACAAGCTGCTGGCAATCGATCCGGCACCGCTGGACCGTCAGCAGCGGCTCTCCTACGAAATCTTTCAGCGCAACCAGCAAATCACCCTGGAAGCCGAGCAGTTCCCCGACTGGATGCTGGCGGTCAACCACTACCGCAACATCGCCCAGCAGTTGGTCCAGCTGGGATCGGGAAACGGGCCGCAGCCGTTCAAGTCGGTTCAGGATTATGACAA
>JAGRJL010000324.1:10426-11163 GCA_020442775.1 Lysobacterales bacterium
GTCATCGACAGCGCCATTGCGAACATGCGCCAGGGCATGGAGGCCGGCGTGGTTCAGCCCAGGGTGCTGATGGGCAAGCTGGTGAGTCAGCTGGAGGGGATGATCAACGCCGATCCCGAACAAACGCTGTTCTGGGGTCCGATCAACCAGTTCCCGGAAGACTTCAGCGAGAACGACCGGCAGCGATTGCGCGAGGCCTTCAAAGCGCTGATCGCAGACCAGCTCATGCCTGCCTACACCCGTCTGCGCGACTTTGTGCGCGACGACTATCTACCGGCCTGCCGCGAAAGTGTTGGACTGGGAGAGTTGCCAAACGGCGCCGCCTGGTATGCCTACCGGGTCAAGCTGTTCACCAGCACTGACCTGAGCCCGGAAGAAATTCATCAAATCGGTCTGGATGAAGTCTCCCGGATCCAGCAGCAGATGCGCGAGGTGATGGCCCGGGTCGGCTTTGAGGGCGATCTGCAGGCGTTCTTCAAGCATCTGCGGACCAGTGAGCAATTCAAGTACGGCAGCCAGCAGGCGCTGCTGGATGCCTATGAGTCGGTGCGGGAACAGGTCGAGGCACGCGTCCCGGAGTTGTTCTCGCTGGTTCCCCAGACCGGCTATGAGATCCGTCCGGTGGAACCCTATCGGGAGAAGGTAGCGGCAGGCGGCAACTATCAGCGCCCCAGCGAGGACCGTACCCGCCCCGGCATATTCTTCGTCAACACCTATGATCTGCCCGCGCGCACCAC
>JAGRJL010000324.1:11283-16904 GCA_020442775.1 Lysobacterales bacterium
TCCGAGGGCTGGGGGCTGTACGCGGAATCGCTTGGAACCGAGCTGGGCATGTACAGCGACCCGTACCAGTACTTCGGTCGCCTGCAGGCAGAGCTGTTCCGTGCAATACGGTTGGTCGTCGACACCGGGCTGCACAGCAAGGGCTGGACCCGCGAGCAGGTAATCGAATACATGCGGACCAACTCGGCGGTAAGCAACACCCAGTCGGTGTCTGAAACCGAACGCTATATCGCGGTCCCGGGGCAGGCACTGGCTTACAAGATTGGCGAGTTGACCATCCAGCGGCTGCGCCGCCAGGCCGAACAAGCGCTAGGCGAGCAGTTCGACATCCGCGCATTCCACGCCGAAGTGCTGCGCGACGGTTCGCTCCCTATGGCCATCCTGGAGCGCAAGATCCAACGCTGGATCGCCGAACAGAAGGCCTGAAGAGCGCGATCAGATGCTGCAATCGCTGGCCGTTGCCAACTACCGCTCGCTGCGCGAGCTGGTGATCCCGCTTGGCCCGCTGAATCTGATCACCGGGGCCAATGGCAGCGGCAAGTCCAACCTCTATCGCGCCCTGCGCCTGCTGGCGGAGACCGCGCAGGGCGGCGTGGTCGCGGCGCTGGCGCGGGAAGGCGGACTACCCTCCACCCTGTGGGCAGGCCCGGAGCAATTCAGTCGCGGAATGCGCAGCGGACAACAGCCGGTACAGGGTGGACCGCGGCAGCAGTCGGTGGCAATGAAGCTGGGTTTTGCCGCCGAGCCTTTTGGCTACTGCATCGATCTGGGACTGCCGACGCCGAGTGCCAGCGCCTTTACCCTGGACCCCGAAATCAAGACCGAGACCATCTTCGCCGGCGCCAGCGCCCGGCCGGCGAGCGCGCTGGTCGAGCGCCGGGGGGCGCTGGCCAAGGTTCGCCAGGGCCGCAGCTGGGAGGTCATCGCCAGCCATCTCAATCTCTATGAGAGCGTGCTGACCCAGATCAGCGACCCGGAGCGAGCGCCCGAAGTGCAAACGGTCCGCGATCAGATCCGCCGCTGGCGCTTCTACGATCACTTCCGCTGCGACGCTCACTCGCCCGCGCGCCAGCCACAAATCGGGACCCGGACGCCGGTACTGGGCCACGACGGACAGGATCTGGCCGCCGCCTGGCAGACCATTGCCGAGATCGGCAACATCCGGGCACTGGAAGACGCAGTCGAGGACGCTTTCCCCGGCTGTCGGGTGTCGATTGGCCACGAGGGCTGCTGGTTCAGCCTGCATTTTCATCAGCCCGGCCTGCTCCGTCCCTTGAGCGCGGCCGAACTGTCTGACGGCACCCTGCGTTATCTGCTCTGGATCGCCGCGCTGCACACCCCGCGCCCGCCGCCGCTGATGGTGCTCAACGAGCCGGAAACCAGTCTGCATCCCGATCTGCTGCCGGCGCTGGCGCGGCTGATCGCCAGTGCCGCGACCCGCTCCCAGCTTTGGGTGGTCTCCCACGCCAGCCGACTGATTGCCGCGCTGCGCGAGGAGCGCAGCTGCCAGGAATTGGCGCTGGAGAAGACCCTTAGCGAGACCGAGCTGACCGGACAGGGGCTGCTCGACGGCCCGCCCTGGGTCTGGCCCAAGCGCTAGCGGTCCCCGGGGTGGTTGCTCTGGATTTGACCGCCGCCCTATGCTCGCCCGATGCCCGCGCAGGCGGCTCTGCCCAATGCCTGCCATCCAACAACAGCGGAGTTGATCTGTCTTGCACAAGCCCATCGCCGAAGTCATCAATCTGATTCCCGATTCATCACAGCAGCTGCGCGGCATCTCCGCCGATCAGGCCCGCACGCAGATGTTGAGCGCCGATCCGAAACAGTTTGGTGAGTCGGTTGCCGGTTCCTATGCGCTGGTCGCCCGCGATGGTCAGCGCGTGGTGCTGGCGCGCAGCCTGGATCGGCCGATGCGCTACTTCCTGGCCAAGGTGATCGACGGCCCGTTGCTGATCGTCGCCGAGCGTATCGACCAGATTCGTGACTGGCTGTTGGCCAAGGGCATGGCCGCGCAGTTCCACCCCACCTACACCCGCATGGTGCCAGCCTTCCACTGCACCGAGATCGCCCTGGTCGGCTGTCCGGACCCCAACCCGGTCTATCAGCGCTTCTTTGACCCACCGCGAGGAACCCTCCCAGCCGATATTGCCCTGCTCGGCCACGTCTATGTGGGCGCACTGCTGGCAGAGGTCCGCGAGTGGCTGGCCAGCGTACCCGCGCAAGAGCCGCTGGGGGTGTTGTTCTCCGGCGGGATCGACAGCGGCGCGGTGCTGCTGGCGCTCCATCAGGCGCTGCTGGACAGCGGCCAGAGTCCGGCCCGGCTGAAGGCCTTCACCCTGCGCGCCGGCAACAGCGACGACGCCCCGCAGGCACAGCAGTTCCTCGCCAAGACCGGTCTGCAGATGCTGTGGGAGCCGATTGAGGTGGCTCCCGAGACGCTCGATCCGCTCGCGGCTGTGGCCTTGATCGAGGACTACAAGCCGCTGGATGTGGAGTGCGCCACGGTGCTCAGCGCGCTGCTGGCCGAGATCCGTCAGCGTTACCCCGAATGGCGCCAGCTGATTGACGGCGACGGTGGCGATGAGAATCTCAAGGACTACCCGCTGGAGGTAGATGGCGAGCTGACCATCCGCAGCGTGGTCAACAACTCGCTGCTGTATCAGGAAGGCTGGGGGGTCGACGCGATCAAGCACTCGCTGACCTACTCTGGCGGCTACAGCCGCGCCTGCGTGCGCGGTCGCGCCCCGCTGCAACGATTCGGCTTCGACGGCTACAGCCCCTTTACCGCGCCCGGGGTGATGGCCGCCGCAGAGGCGATCCCTTTTGATGAGCTGACCAAAGGATCGGTGGAGCGGCTGTACGCGCTCAAGGGCGAGATCGTCGCCAGCGGATTCGTCCAGCATCTGGGGTTCGAATTCCCGGTCTTTCCCAAACGCCGCTTCCAGCACGGTGCCACCAACAGCGCGGTGTTCCAAAGCCGCTTCGCCTACGACGAATTGGACTACCGGGCCCATCTGCTGCGTCGGTTCGCCGCTTGATCAAAGCTTCACCGCGCAAACCGGTGCACGATTCCACGCCGCGCTGGCAGATTGATCTGGAGCCGGATCGGCCGGGCCAGGTCAGTCCGGCACTGACCCTGTTTCTGGTCGGCGCACGCTGCCCTTTTCGCTGCATCTATTGCGATCTGGGTGAGGGCATGCTCGACCACGCAACGCCATCGGGATCGCTGCCTGCGCAGATCCGTGCCGGAATCGCCGCTGCGACCACTCACTGTCCAACCATCAAGCTCTACAACGCTGCCAATTTCTTCGACCGCCGCGCGGTGCCGCCGATCGATGAAGGCGCAATTGTCGAACAGGTCCGCGCCTACGGCCGCGTCGTGGTGGAATGCCACCCGCGTCTGATTGGCGATCGCATGCGCCGCTTTGGCGCGCAGATCGATGGCATGCTGGAAGTGGCGATGGGCTTGGAAAGCGCCGACCCGACGGTGCTGGCCCAGCTCAACAAGGCGATGACCCTGGCGGACTACGACCGTGCCGCGGAAACCATTCTCGCCGCCGGCCACGAGCACCGGGCCTTCGTTCTGATCGGCGCACCCACGGTGCCGGCCGAAGCGGTGATCGAGTCAACCGTGGCCAGCGCCCGCTATGCCGCCGGACGCGGGGCGCGGCTGGTTTCGCTGATTCCGCTAAGACCCCGGCCTCACCCTTCCGTGGCGATGGCGGCGCCGACGCTGGCGATGGTGGAATCGGTCCTGGAGCAAGCGCTGCTTGAAGGCCTTGATGCCTGCGTACTGGTCGACCCCTGGGATCTGCAGAATTTGCGCGCCTGCGCTCACTGCGGGCCTGAGCGAATCCGCCGGATCGAACAGATGAATCTCAGCGGCCAGATCGTGGCACCCATCGCTTGCGACCGTTGCGCGGGCAAGCCGTGAGCGATCACTTCGAAATCGCGATTATCGGCAGCGGATTTGCCGGTTCGCTGCTGGCCAGATTGCTTGCCCGCAGCGGACGCTCGGTCGTTTTGATTGAGTCCGCGCGCCACCCGCGCTTCGCCCTGGGCGAATCATCCACCCCGTTGGCCGCGATTGCGCTGGAGCGCATGGCACGGCGCTTTGGTCTGCCGGAGCTGGCCCAATTCGCCAGCTACGGCCGCTGGCAGGCACACCAGCCGGAGCTGCGCTGCGGGCTCAAGCGCGGATTCAGTTTCTACGGTCACTGCCGGGGTGAAACTTTCAGCGATCCTCAGCATCGCCGAATGCTGGTGGCAGCCAGCCCCAGTGACGCGCTGGCGGATAGCCACTGGCTGCGCGCCGATGTCGATGCGCGTTTCGCCCGGCGGGCGGTAGAAGATGGCGCGGCGCTGCTCGAAGGCCATCAGCTGGTGGCGGTCGAACAGTGCGAGCAAGACCTTCGCCTGATGCTGCGAACCGATCAGGGCGGCTGCGAGATTCGGGCCGGATTTGCGGTCGACGCCAGCGGTGGCGCCCTGGCCAGTGCCCTGGCAATCGGCTCCACGCCGACCTGCGAGCATCAGACCACGCTGGTCTACGGGCATTTCCATCAGCTGGCCGATTTTGCCGATCAGCTCCCCGCCGCGTTTCGTGATTCGGCGCCCTATCCCGAAGGTCAGGCTGCCAATCATCATCTGTTCGACGGCGGCTGGTTCTATCTACTGCCTTTCGATGATGGCCGCGTGTCGGCTGGCGTGCTGATTGAGCGCGAATGGAAGAATTCAGACCCTGAAAGCAGCTGGCAGCAGGCGCTGGCGCTGACACCCAGCCTCGCCCGCTGCTTCCGCAGGGCGACGGTCGCCTCTGATGTGCCGCTGGGATTGCGTCGCTTCACCCGATCTCGTCGGGTGGCGGCAGTCGGAAAGCGCTGGGCGCTGCTGCCGCACAGCTATGCCTTTCAGGATCCGATGTTCTCCACCGGTATCGCCTGGAGTCTGATCGCGGTCGAGCGTCTGACCGAGGTGCTCGCCGCCGATCCGAGCAAGGATCCGGGACGACGCCAAACCGAGCTTGCTCGCTACGCTCAGCTGCTGCAGGTCGAGGCGGATCAGGTGAGCGCGTTGTGCCGCGGCGCGCGCGCGCTGTACGGCGACTTTGAGCGCTTCGTCGATTGGGCCAGGCTGTATTTCATCGCGGCCAGCTACTGCGAGGCACGGCAGCGCTTTTGTGATCCGCCAGGCGCCTGCTGGGAAGGATTTCTGGGCGCCACCGACTCGGTGCTTTCGGAACTTTTTGCGCAGGCTGAACCCTGGTTCGCGCTGCCGTCCGCGAACATTCGGGAACAGCTCAAGTCCAGGCTGCTCGTCCGCGACGTTGGCGGCTTTCTCGCAAGCGGACTCACCACCGGCGTTGATCTGGGAGCGCTGATCGCGGCCGCCCACAAGCTCGGCCTCAGCGAAAACCAGCTACGCGAAAGGATCCCCGCCATGATGCGCGGCGAGTGGAGTTGACCAGCTGATAGACAGCCAGCCGGCGGGCTCAATCGGCCCGCCGGCTGTCAACGCTAGATTGCCACGCCGTTATTCGAGCGCCGAATGACCACTGCGGCCACCGCTGCCAGCAGCAGGCCAAGCAGCAGCAGACCCATCGGGCCCATCACCGGCACCGC
>JAGRJL010000325.1 GCA_020442775.1 Lysobacterales bacterium
TGGGGCAAGGGCAGGGTGATCCGGATCAGGCCTTCTGATGCTTCCCGCTTGAAGCCCAGCTTGTCGGCCAGCGCCAGCATGGCGACGTTTTCGCTCAGGACCTGCCCCCACAACAGTTCCATCCCCGCCTCCGATGCCATCTCGATGATGCGCTCCATCAGCAGGCTGCCCAGGCCCCGTCCATTGAGCTGGCGCTGAACGATGATCGCGAACTCCGCCTCCTTGCGGGTCAGGTCGTAGCTGGCCCGGACTACCGCGTAGATCTCGGCCTGACCGGGTGCGGCGGGGTCACAAAGCACCAGCGCGGTTTCCCGGTCGTAGTCCAGCTGGCTCAGTCTCGCGGCCAGTTCATGAGTCATCACCGTGACCGGATGCAGAAAGCGCATCCTCACTTCCTCTGCACTGAGGTGGTCGAATGCGCGCTGCAGGGCGGGTTCATCCTCTGCGCGGATCGGCCGCAGCAGCAGCTGACGGTCGTCGAGATCAATCACCTCGGTTTCGACATCCGGATAGGGCGCGAAAGCCAGTTCCGCGCGGTCGGAATTGCCCATACGGAGGTGTACTTCTGCCGCCAGCAAACCATCCGGGCTCCAGCGTGGATCGATGATCTCCAGTTCCGCGATCTCGCCGCGCTGCTGGTATAGCTCGGATATCGCTATCAGATCGGTCTGCGCGCGCGCGGCCACCGCCGACTCCAGGTCGTCCGTGCCGATCGCTATCAAGGCATCTAGCGCGCCGAGGCGGTCCATCGGCAAGGTCACCAGGCAGTGCTGCTGGTCGCTGCCAGCGTGCAGATAGGGGCCCAGTTGCGGCTCGCTGAACCAGCGCAGGCGCTGCCGGCGATCGCCCGCCGGCGCCGGCGTCAATGCGACTCCGGCAGCGCTGAACAGGCCGCTGAGATCGGCCTCGCGGGTGGCAAGGCTGTGATCAGCCAGTTCATGATCGATCCGGATCAATCGCTGCAGCGCGGGGCGGGTGCGTTTGATCAAGGCCCGCTGACGAAAATACTCGCGGTTCAGCGCGTAGGCCTGGACTGCGGCCTCGGGCGTTTCGAAAGCCGCTATCCCCCGCCGTGCGAGCGTATGTCGCGGTCGATCCTGCGCGGCTCCGGCAAAGGCGGCCAGCAGCGGGGCGGCATCCTCGTCGCCCGGGTGCAGGCTGGCCGCGATCTGCTCGCTGGCGGCAAAGCTGGTGGGATGATGGCAGACCAGCACTGCGTCCACCTGCGGATCTGCCGCCAGCAGGCCGGCACAGCGCGCGTAACGCGCACCGTCTGCATCCCGCCCCAGATCCAGCGGATTGGCCAGCGCGCTGCCTGGCGGCAGGGCCTTGCGCAACGCACTGATGGTGGTGGGGCTCAATTCGGCCAGATCACCGCCAATACGGCGCACCGCATTACTGCCAAGTCGAGTGAGTCCCGAGCCATTGCCGGCAATCGCAAAACGGGAGCCGGCGTGGGGCCAGGTTGGCAGATCCACATTGGCCGCCGCACAAAAATCATCAAGATTGTCCACGCACAATGCGCCGCAGCGCTCCAGGGCGGCGCGCAACAGTGCGGCGCTCGGCGGCTGCGA
>JAGRJL010000326.1 GCA_020442775.1 Lysobacterales bacterium
CCCTGATCCGCGATGCCGCGGCGCGGGGTGCCGTGGTGATCGTGCCCGCGTTCGCGATCGGCCGCGCACAGGGTCTGATGCTGCACCTCGCGCGCCTGCGCCAGCGCGGGGAGATTCCGCGCGTGCCGGTGTTTCTCAACAGTCCGATGGCGATCGACGCTACCGAGATCTATCACCGCCATCACGACGAGCACCACGTCAGCGTCGAGGACTGCCGCGGTATGTACGAGTTGGCCACCTTCGTGCACACCGTCGAGGAGTCGAAGGAACTCAATCGCCGGAATGGGCCGATGGTGATCATTTCGGCCAGCGGCATGCTCTCGGGTGGTCGGGTCCTGCATCACCTGGAAGCTTTCGGCGGCGATCCGCGCAATCTGATTCTGATGTCCGGCTACCAGGCCGGTGGTACCCGCGGCGCGGCCCTGGCGGCGGGTGCCCGACGCTTGCGCATGTTCGGTCGCGAGGTCGAGATACGTGCACAAGTGGCCGCGCTGGACAGCTTCTCTGGCCATGCGGACGCAAACGAACTGCTCGATTGGATGCGTAGCGCCGATCCGGTGCCATCCTCGACCTATATCACCCATGGCGATCCCGATGCGTCCGATGCTTTGCGCCGGCGCATCCAGAACGAGCTCGGCTGGCGTTGCCGGGTACCCGAACATCTTGAGCGCGTTGCATTGCCGGATGGGAGCGCGGCATGACTGTCAGCGATCCCGGCAGTTCGAGCCTGCTGCTGCGACGCGCAGGGATCGATACCTACCAACAGCCGGTGGTCTTCATGCATCGCGACTGTGCGGTGTGTCGGGCCGAGGGGTTCGCAGCGTTGACGCGAATAGAAGTGCGTGTCGGCGATCGTTCTCTGGTCGCCACGCTCAATGTGGTGGTCGACGATTGGCTGCCGACACATGAAGCTGCGTTGTCCGAAGCGGCGTGGAACCGGTTGCGACCCCAGCCGGGCGAGCGCGCCCGATTCGCTCATCCCGAGCCGGCGCGCTCAGCCGGCGCCCTGCGTCGCAAGGTGTTCGGCGGTCGGCTCGATGACGATGACTATCGGACTCTGATCGAGGATGTCGTCGGCGATCGCCTGTCCGAGCTGGAATTGGCCGCCTTCGTCACCGCCTGCGCCGGCGACCGTCTCGACGGCGGCGAGACGATCTCCCTGACTCGCGCCATGCTGGAGGCAGGTGAGCGCCTGGACTGGGGCGCCGGACCGGTGCTCGACAAGCATTGCGTGGGTGGATTGCCCGGTAATCGCACCACGCCGATCGTGGTCGCGATCGTCGCCGCCCTGGGGCATCGCATCCCCAAGACCTCATCGCGGGCCATCACGTCGCCGGCCGGCACCGCCGACACGATGGAGGTGATGGCGCCAGTCGCCCTGGACTTGCCCACGATGCGTCGCGTAGTCGAACACGAAGGCGGTTGTATCGTGTGGGGCGGCAAGGTGCGGCTGAGCCCGGCCGACGACGTACTGATCCGGGTGGAACGGCCGCTGGACTTCGACAGTGACGGGCAATTGGTCGCGAGCGTGCTGTCCAAAAAGCTCGCCGCCGGTTCGAGCCATGTCCTGATCGATATTCCGATCGGCGCGACGGCCAAGGTGCGCTCCGACGGCGCGGCCGATGCACTCGCCCAACGCCTGCAGGCCACTGCTGAGGCGCTGGAGCTCCGATTGCGCGTCCACCGTTCCGACGGCCGTCAACCGGTCGGTGTGGGAATCGGCCCGGTACTTGAAGCGCGCGACGTATTGCAGGTGC
>JAGRJL010000327.1 GCA_020442775.1 Lysobacterales bacterium
CTGCTGCAGTGGCCGACCCTGCTGACGCTGGCGATGTTCCCGGTATTGCTCGGCGTCTACGCCATGTTGGCGCGTCGCGAAGAGCGCGACTGCGAGGCGCGTTTCGGCGACGCGTTCAGACAGTACCGACTGCGCACGCCGGCCTTCATTCCGCGCCTGTTCGTTCGCGGCGGCAGTATTCCGCGAGCGCGGTAGTCTGACCCCACTGTCTGTTCAGAGGAGATCCACCATGAAACTTTTTCCGTCGAAGTTCGGCCTAAGCTGCGCTCTTACCGCCGCCTTGCTGTGGATCGCCTGCAGCGCTCTGGTTTTGATGCTTCCCACGGCCATGCTTTCGCTGTCCGGCGACATGTTTCATATGCAGCTCGCGGAGATGGGTTGGCATCTGACCTGGAAAGGCGTGTTGATTGGCCTGGTTGCTTGGAGCGTCGTGGCCGGCCTGACCGGCGCGATGTTCGCTGCCATTTACAACCGGCTGATCTGACGACCTCGCGGACGCGTCACCCAGGCTCGTCGGAACAGGTTTGAGCCGACTCTCGCCGTCCGGGTCATGCACCCCAAGTTGCAGCACCGAGCAGGGTATGCGATGAATCACAAACATTCTCATCCTCACCACGCGCATCCCTCGGGCGAGCCCGGGCAACGCGGGAAGCCGTCGTCAACGGCTCAGGCTACGGCGGACCACACCGCTCATGCCAACCACGCCGGCCCTGACACGCACAATCGCCATGCCGGCCACAGCGTGGCGATGTTCCGCGACCGCTTCTGGATCACCCTGCTGCTGACGGTGCCGACCATGGTCTGGTCGGAAATGATCCAGCACTGGTTCGGCTACACGGCGCCGGCGTTCACCAGCTCGGACTGGGTACCGGCCCTCTTCGGGTCGGCGGTATTCCTGTATGGCGGCAAGCCCTTCCTGCAGGGTGCGTTGCAGGAAATTCGTCATCGCCTGCCGGGCATGATGACGCTGATCTCATTGGCGATTGCGGTCGCCTTCGTATTCAGCCTGGCCGTGAGCCTTGGCGCACCGGGCACTGACCTTTGGTGGGAGCTGGCGACTCTGGTGGCGATCATGTTGCTCGGCCACTGGATCGAAATGGCTTCGATCACCCAGGCGCAGGGCGCGCTTCGCGCGCTGGCCAAGCTGCTTCCGGACAAGGCGGTGCGGCTCACCGCCGATGGCGGCCACGAGGATGTGCCCGTTTCCGAACTGAAGACCGGGGACGTCTTGCTGATCCGTCCGGGCGCCAGCATTCCTGCGGATGGTGAGGTGCGTGAGGGCAAGAGCGCGGTCAACGAGTCGATGATCACCGGAGAGTCGAAGCCGGTCGACAAGACGGTCGATAGCAAGGTCATCGCCGGCACGCTGAATGGGCAAGGTTCGCTGCGCGTCGAGGTGACTCGCACGGGCGAACAGACCGCCCTGGCCGGCATCATGCGCCTGGTCGAGCAGGCCCAGCAGTCGCGCTCACGCGCGCAGGCCCTGGCCGATCGAGCCGCGCGCTGGTTGACCTTTGCCGCGATTGCGGCTGCGATCGTGACGGCGGCGGTGTGGACGGCTCTGGGCGCATCCTGGGCGTACACGATCGAACGCGTGGTGACGGTATTGGTGATCGCCTGCCCGCATGCGCTGGGGCTGGCGGTGCCGCTGGTCATCGCGATTTCGACCACTTTGGGCGTGCAGCACGGGCTGCTGATCCGCGACCGGCGTGGCCTCGAGGAGGCGCGCAGCCTGAACATCGTGGTGTTCGACAAGACCGGCACCCTGACCCTGGCCGAGCATCGCGTGGTGGCGATGGCGACCGACGGCAATCTCGCCGACGACGAAGCCTTGTGTTTGGCGGCGGCGGTCGAACGTGATGCCGAACATCCGGTCGCCCGCGCGCTGCTGCTCAGCGCCGAGGAGCGAGGCTTGCAGGTGCCGGCTTCGACCGATTTCGTTTCCGAAGCGGGCCGCGGCGTGCAGGCGCGTGTAAACGGGCGCGTGTGGTGGGTGGGTGGGCCCGGCCTGCTGCGCGAACGCGGCGTACAGCCGCCGGCGTCGCTGCAAAAGGCCGCGGAGCAAGCCGCCGATGCCGGCCGCTCGGCGATCTATCTGCTCGACGAGAACGACGGCGCGCGTGCCGTGTTCGCCGTAGCCGATGCGGTGCGACCGGAATCGAAGGAAGCGGTGCGTCTGCTGCACGACGCCGGCATCGAAGTCGCCATGCTGACCGGCGATTCACAGGCGGTGGCGCGCAGCGTCGCGGCCGAGCTGAACATTGACACCGTGCTGGCCGAAGTGCTGCCGCAGGACAAGGCGGCGGTGATCGAGAAGCTGCAGCGCGAGGGCAACCGCGTTGCGATGATTGGAGACGGCGTGAATGATGCGCCGGCCCTGGTGTCGGCCGATGTCGGCGTGGCCATCGGCGCCGGCACCGATGTCGCCGTCGAAGCCGGCGACGTGGTGCTGGTGCGCTCCGATCCGCGCGATGCGCCCGCCATCGTGGCGCTGAGCCGCGCGACCTACCGAAAGATGGTGCAGAACCTGTGGTGGGCCGCGGGCTATAACATCGGCGCGATTCCGTTGGCGGCCGGCGTGCTGGCGCCCTGGGGTCTGGTGCTGGCACCGGCCTTCGGTGCGGTGCTGATGTCGGCCAGCACGATTATCGTCGCGATCAATGCGCAGCTGCTGCGGCGCGCGCCGCTCGACCGCCTGCGCCACTGAGCATCAACAAGGACTTGGCATGACCCATTCTACCGCTACGCTGCAGTTCTTGGGTGCCACCGGCACCGTCACCGGCTCGCGCTATCTCGTCGAACGCGAAGGATATCGGTTGCTGGTCGACTGCGGCCTGTTCCAGGGCTACAAGCAGTTGCGCGAGCGCAATCGGGCCGCGTTCCCGGTCGACCCGGCATCGATCGATGCGGTGCTGCTGACCCATGCGCACCTAGACCACTCCGGCTACCTGCCGGCACTGGTCAAGCAGGGCTTTGGTGGCCGCATCCATGCCACCGCCTCCACCCTCGAACTGTGTGGCTTGCTGCTGCCTGACAGCGGCCATCTGCAGGAAGAGGAAGCCGAGTACGCGCGACGCAAGGGCTACTCCAAACATGCTGATCCGCGGCCGCTGTACACGCAAGCCGACGCCGAGGCCTGTCTGAAACGGTTCAGCGCGCATCCCTTCGAGGCGTCGGTGGAGCTGGCACCAGGCATCAGTGCGCGCTTCATCCCGGCTGGCCACCTGCTGGGTGCGGCATCGATCGAATTGACTGTTGGGTCATGTCGCCTATTGTTCAGCGGCGATCTGGGCCGCTCGGTTGATCCTCTGATGCGACCACCGCGCCCGTTTGCCGGTGCCGATGTGCTGCTCTGCGAGTCCACCTACGGCAACCGGACTCATGCCAGCAGCGACCCCGAAGCGGAACTCGCCCCCCTGATCCGCGATGCCGCGGCGCGTGGTGCCGTGGTAATCGTGCCCGCCTTCGCGATTGGTCGCGCACAGGGATTGATGCTGCATCTGGCGCGGTTGCGCCAGCGCGGCGAAATTCCGCGGGTGCCGGTGTTTCTCAATAGTCCGATGGCGATCGATGCCACCGAGATCTACCACCGCCATCACGACGAGCACCACGTCAGCGTCGAGGATTGCCGAGGCATGTACGAGCTGGCGACCTTCGTACATACGGCGGAAGAATCGAAAGAGCTCAATCTCCGGCATGGCCCGATGGTGATTATTTCCGCCAGCGGCATGCTCTCGGGTGGTCGGGTACTGCATCACCTTGAGGCCTTCGGCAGCGATTCGCGCAATCTGATCCTCATGTCCGGCTACCAGGCCGGCGGCACCCGCGGCGCGGCGCTGGCTGGCGGCGCCCGCAGCCTGCGCATGTTCGGCCGCGAGGTCGAGATTCGCGCCAAGGTTGCAGCCCTGGACAGCTTCTCCGGCCATGCGGACGCGAACGAACTGCTCGACTGGATGCGCGGCGCAGCCCCTGTGCCGACCCAGACCTACATCACCCACGGCGATCCCGATGCGTCCGACGCCCTGCGTCGCCGCATCCAGAATGAACTCGGCTGGCGCTGTCGGGTGCCCGAACATCTGGAGCGCGTGGCACTGCCGGACGGAAGCGGGGCATGAGCGTCGGCGATCCCGGTAGTTCTAGCCTGCTGCTGCGACGCGCGGGGATCGATACCTACCAACAGCCGGTGGTCTACATGCATCGGGACTGCGCAGTCTGTCGGGCCGAAGGCTTCGCAGCATTGACGCGCATCGAAGTGCGGGTGGGCGAACGTTCCCTGGTCGCGACGTTGAATGTGGTGGTCGACGATTGGCTGCCACCCCATGAAGCAGCGCTGTCCGAAGCGGCGTGGAGCCGATTGCGACCGCAGCCGGGTGCGCGCGCCCGGTTCGCCCATCCCGAGCCGGCGCGCTCGGCCGGCGCCCTGCGTCGCAAGGTGTTCGGCGGCCGACTCGACGACGAAGACTATCGGACGCTGATCGCCGATATCGTCGGCGATCGCCTGTCCGAGCTGGAGTTGGCCGCCTTCGTCACCGCCTGCGCCGGCGACCGTCTCGATGGCGGCGAAACGATCTCGCTCACTCGCGCCATGCTGGAGGCAGGTGAGCGCCTGGACTGGGGCGCGGGGCCCGTGCTCGACAAGCATTGCGTTGGCGGTTTACCCGGCAACCGCACCACGCCGATCGTGGTGGCGATGGTCGCCGCTCTGGGTCATCGCATCCCCAAGACCTCATCGCGCGCCATCACCTCGCCGGCGGGCACTGCCGACACGATGGAAGTCATGGCGCCTGTCGCGCTGGACTTGTCGACGATGCGTCGCGTGGTCGAAGGCGAAGGCGGTTGCATCGTGTGGGGTGGCAAGGTGCGGCTGAGCCCGGCCGATGACGTGCTGATCCGGGTGGAACGACCACTGGATTTCGACAGCGATGGCCAGTTGGTCGCCAGCGTGCTGTCCAAGAAGCTCGCCGCCGGTTCCAGCCATGTCCTGATCGACGTTCCGGTCGGCGCGACGGCCAAGGTGCGCTCGCACGGCGCAGCCGATGCACTCGGCCAACGCCTGCAGACCACTGCCGACGCGCTCGGCCTGCGCCTGCGCGTCCACCGCTCCGATGGACGCCAACCGGTGGGGGTGGGCATCGGCCCGGTGCTCGAAGCGCGCGACGTATTGCAGGTGC